>CAZTAR010000280.1:0-6542 GCA_964611695.1 uncultured Planctomycetaceae bacterium
GAGCATCCACGACAACGACGGGGACATCTTCAAGACGGTGACGGAGTCGCGTTTTTTGAAGGACTTTCGGGAGGCGACTGCCTCGGCAACGCGCGGTTGCATCGTGCTGGAGCGCCCGGACCTGTTGAAATCCATCGTCGAACGTCAATCCGCACAAGACACCACGGCACGGCGTACCGCCCTGGCGGAGCTCGATGCCATGGAACCGCTCGGCAGCCAGCACATTCCCGGACACGAGCTGCCCGAGCAGAACTGGCTGTATCGGTTTACGAAGAAGTATTGGTTTTTCGGATTTGGGGCGTACACGTAAGCGCGTTGTTATTCCGCGGCGAAGATGAACCTCTGCAATGATTCAACCCGTGCGACAGGATGATGAGGCGGCCGGCGGAACGGTGAATCCGGTCGAGGATCGCAAGAAGACTGCCCGGCTGTCTCCTTCGCCGGTCCTCCTGCCGCCCAAGATTCCCCGGCAGGCATATCGGCCTTCGCAGCCCAGCGTCCCGGACAGCAAACCTGCCAGGGACCGGCTCAAGCACGTTGCCCGGCAGCACGTTGAACGAAACCGCCTCGTGCCGCCTCTCACGGTCGATGAGCTGCGGCGTCAGGCCGAGGAGGTCTGCGAGCACGCGGAGATCGATCTCGCCTGCCGCGACTACACCGCCATCATCGTGAACAACGAAGCCTGGCGAGATACCGTTGCCGGCATTCCGTACGAACGTCGGTTGTTGCTGCTGCCACAGTGCCTCCGTGATGACGACGATTGCCAGGCATCGATCGACGAGTTCGGTCTCGTTTGCGCCGAATGCGGCCGGTGTTCGATCCACCGATTCCAGACCGAAGCGGAGCGTCTGGGTTACGCGGTGCTGGTTGCGGAAGGCTCGGCCGTGGTCACGAAGATGATCGAAGCCGGGCAGATCGAAGCCGTTGTCGGCGTGAGCTGCATGAGTGTTTTGGAGGAGTGCTTTCCCCACATGGAAGCCCGCGCGATTCCGGGGATTGCCATCCCGCTGCTGCAGGACGGCTGCGCCAAGACGACGGCGGATCTGGATTGGATTTGGGATGCCATTCACCTGACCTCCGAGGATCGGACGTATCGGCTCGATCTTGATGCCTTGCGGCAAGAGGTGCGAAGCTGGTTCAGCCGGGAATCGCTCGGCAGAATCCTCGGCGAAGCTGCTGACAAAACCGAGACGATCGCCCAAGACTGGCTGGCAAGAGACGGCAAGCGGTGGCGACCATACTTGACAACATGCGTGTACATGTCGCTCCAGGGCGAAACGCGAAGAGCCGCGGACTTTAGTCCGCGCGGCGCTGGGCAGGGCGGAGCCTGTGCCTGTTCACAGCAAGCAGCGCAAAGCGAGGGATGCGGCTGTTCATCTCGCGTGCCCCCAAGCATCGCCGACAACAACCTTAAGAAGCTCGCCGTTGCGGTCGAGTGCTTCCACAAGGCCTCGCTGATCCACGACGACATCGAGGATGGCGACGACAAGCGGTATGGGCAAGACGCGCTGCATATCGAGCACGGCCTTCCCGTCGCCTTGAACGTCGGCGATTTTCTATTGGGCGAGGGGTACCGTCTGATCGGGGAACTTGGTGTCGATGATGCGACGAAGGTGGCGATGTACCACGTGGCGGCGTCCGGGCATTTGACATTGAGCCGGGGCCAGGGCGCTGAGCTGTGTTGGGCGCGCCGGCCGAAGCCGCTATCCTCTATGGAAGTGTTGGACATCTTTCGGCAGAAGACAGCGCCGGCGTTCGAGGTCGCATTACGGTTCGGTGCGTGTTTCAGCGGCGCGGATCCGGGAGTCCATGACGTGCTGACTCGATACAGTGAGTCACTCGGGATCGCCTATCAAATCCGCGACGATCTGGAAGACTTTCTGGCGGATGGCGACTCCGACGACTTCAGCGACTTCAGCAATCAGAGGCCGTCGCTGGTCCTGGCCGTTGCGCATAAGCGGGCGGGCACCGACGCCGAGCGAGAACTGACGACGTCACTCTGGAACCGTTCGCATTGTGAGGGCGAGATCGTTGGCAAGATGAAGCGCCTGCTTTCCGATCGCGGCGTGGTCGAGACCGTCGAAGAATTGCAGGAGGCGTACACCGCGCAGGCGACCGCCGCGCTGAACCCAGTGACGGAACCGACTCTCAAGGGCTTGTTGCGACGGGTGATCGGCAAGATCTTCGGCAACGAACCGATTCAGGGATACTGCCGTGAGCATCAAGAGCGACATGCAGCGGATCACGCGAAGGGCTCCCAGTCTGCTTCGTGAAGCCACGGACGGTGTCGTCGAGTTCCTGCTGGGGCAGTTCAATGCGGACGGCGGCGGCAAGGATCGGTCCGGCAAGAGCGACCTGTATTATTCCGTCTTTGCGATCAATGGGCTGGCGGCCTTGGGCGGCGCCCCCCCGACTGAGGCGATTGTCCGCCATTTGCGCGGATTCGGCGACGGCGGCGAACTCGACTTCATCCATCAGGCCTGCCTCGCTCGCTGCTGGGCGGCCATGCCGAGTTCTGTTCTCGAAGCTGATACGGCTCCGGCCATTCTGCACAACCTGGAATCACATCGAAGCGCGGACGGGGGGTACGGCATCGCGCCGGCGTGTGAATCGGGCACCATCTACAATTGCTTCCTGGCGCTGGGCGCATATCAGGATTTGGGCTGTGAACCGCCTGACTCACATAAGATGATCGGGTGTTTGGATGGGCTTCGCGCGGATGACGGGGCGTTCGCCAATGAGCAAGGCATGACGTTTGGAACGACCCCCGCGACGGCGGCGGCGGTTGTCGTGATGCGGCAGTTGGGTGAGCCGGTCCCGCGCGTCGTGGGTGATTGGCTGATGGCGCGGTGCTTTGACCAAGGGGGTTTTCTGGCTGTGCCCGATGCGCCGATCCCCGACCTGCTCTCGACCGCGACGGCCCTTCACGCACTGGCCGAGCTTGATCGGCCGCTTGATGATATCCGGGAGACGTGCCTCGATTTTGTGGATAGCCTCTGGACCGGGCGGACCTTTCGTGGCCATTGGGCTGATGACGTGGAGGACTGCGAGTACACTTATTACGCATTGCTGGCGCTTGGCCATTTGTGTGGCGAGCCAGCGTAGTGTCTTGTGTGGTGAAGCAGAGTAGCGTCGGCCTTCCGCGGTAACACTGTGGCGCCGGCATCTCGCTGGTGCGTAGTGTCGGCCTTCCGTGGTCACACTGTGGCACCGGTGTCTCGCCGGTGGGTAGTGTCGTCCCCCCGTGGCCGACGTATGTGTGTGGTTGTTTCCGCCGGGGTGGCATGGGTTAGCGAAGTTCCGGCTTGCCGGGACGGAGCTTACCCGTGGTTGCAACTGTGGCGTATCCCCACGGGTAACGCGTGGGACACCCTTCGGGGTCTCCCACGCGTTATCCATGCCACCCATGTTTCCTGGGCCGAACAGGTATCGGGCTGAAGCCCGTGGCTTTTTTGACTGAGCGTGTCCCATGCTGATGGACTCTCATTCTGTGGAGCAGTGTTTCGTCGAAGCCAGGCGCAGGCTGCTAGCCGTTCGCGTCGAGGGTGGCCACTGGGAAGGAGAACTGTCCGCTAGCGCGCTCTCGACGGCCACGGCTGCCTGCGCATTGGCCGTTGTCGACAGAGTTCGCGGCGACCATGACATGTCAGTGATGATCCGGCAGGCGTTGACTTGGCTCCGCGAGCATCAGAACCCCGATGGCGGATGGGGCGATACCGTTCACAGTCCGAGCAACATCAGCACCTCCACGCTCTGCTGGGCGGCGATCGATGCGTGCCGTCACATCGCGGAAGACTGCCAATCCACCGAACAGCGTGTCGAGACCTGGCTGCGACAACGCGTGGGCGATCTGACACCGTCCGCACTTGCCCTTGCGATCCGCAAGGCCTACGGCAATGATCGAACGTTCTCCGTTCCCATCCTGAGCATGTGTGTGTTGGCGGGACGGTTCGGAGAGGGAGATAAGGCGTGGCGACAGGTACCGGCGTTGCCTTTCGAATTGGCCGTCTGTCCGCACACGTGGTTCCGCTGGCTCCGCCTACCGGTGGTGAGCTACGCGCTGCCGGCCTTGATCGCAATCGGGCAGGTTCGACATCACCACCTGCCGACGAAGAACCCGTTGGCGCGATGTTTGCGTTGGCTGACTCGTGACAAAACGTTGCGTATCCTCGGTGACATGCAGCCTGACTCGGGTGGCTTCCTTGAAGCGACGCCCATCACGAGCTTCGTCGTCATGAGCCTCGCTTCGGCCGGGTCGGCAGACCATCCCGTCGTCGAGCGAGGAGTCCGTTTTCTCACAACATCCATGCTCGATGACGGAAGCTGGCCCATCGACACGAACCTGGCGACCTGGGTGACGACGCTGTCAGTCAACGCGATGTCATGCAGTGGCCCATTAACCACCCATTTGAACGCCGACGAACGCAATGCGTTGTGCGAGTGGCTCCTGCACCAGCAACACCAAGTCGAGCACCCCTACACCCACGCAGCGCCTGGGGGCTGGGCCTGGACAGACCTTAGCGGTGGCGTGCCCGATGCCGACGACACGGCGGGTACACTGCTCGCACTGCGACATCTGGTGCACGAAGACGACTACGACGACCGCGTGCAGCTGGCAGTCGAATCCGGCGTCCGCTGGCTGCTCGATCTCCAGAACAGCGACGGCGGCATCCCGACGTTCTGCCGCGGCTGGGGCCGAATGCCCTTCGACCGAAGCACGCCTGACCTTACAGCACACGCGCTCCGTGCCTGGCAAGCATGGCGGGAGTTACTTTCGGACGACTTGCGCTACCGCGTCGACCTCGCAACGCGGCAGGCCATTGCGTTTCTCCTCCGCACGCAAAGAGCAGACGGCGGTTGGACGCCGCTCTGGTTCGGCAACCAGTCAAGCCCGAGACGGGAGAATCCGCTTTACGGCACCACGCGCGTGTTACGAGCCTCGGAAGTGGTGTCGGTGGTCGGTGAACAATCGCGGCCATGGGAGCAAGCGCGACAGCGAGGTGTTGATTGGGTCGTGCAAGCACAGAACCCGGACGGTGGTTGGGGTGGTGGGCCTTCGGTTGCGTCTTCAATCGAGGAGACCGCCCTTGCCGTTGATGCGATGGCAGGCGTGGGCGAGGAGGAAGTGGCGGCTGGTGTCGGTGGCGCACTCGAACGCGGTTGTGCGTGGCTCGTCGAACATACCGAAGACGGCACGCGCTTCGATCCCACTCCCATCGGTCTGTATTTCGCCAAACTGTGGTATCACGAACGGCTCTATCCATTGATCTTCACGGTCGCCGCGATGGAGCGTGTCCGGCGGCGAGCCGACCATTCACAGCACGACTCGACACTTCGTATGGCGTGAAACGTGGGGACTGGATGGATGGGGCCTCCCGTGCTAGGCTTAACCGGGACGGAAGAATCGCTCACCGCAATCGCGAACACCCCTGGCATGGATCATGGAGGGCCCGACATGGCCAAGAAAGACAAGCATCTCATTTTCGCCGGTTCCAGCTCGCAGAAAATCACGCGCGCCATCTGCAAGCATCTCGGTGTGCGGCCGAGCCGATGTACCGCCACGCACTATTCCGAGGGCAACACCTTTGTCCGTGTCGGAGAGAATGTGCGCGGCAAGGATGTATTCTTGGTGCAGTCGCTGAGCTATCCCGTCAATGACAACTTCATGGAGATGCTGTTTTACATCGACGCCTTCAAGCGGGCCTCGGCCAACAGTGTGACCGCCGTCATTCCCTTTTTCAGCTATGGCAAAGGAGACAAGAAGGACGAGCCGCGGGTGTCCATTCGGGCGCGGGTCTGCGCCGATTGCCTCGAAGCGGCGGGGGTGGACCGAATTGTGACGATGGACCTGCACGCGCCGCAGATACAGGGTTTCTTTCACGTGCCGGTGGATCACTTGTATGCCCTGCCGGTGATGGTGCCGTACTTCGGCAGGAAGGTGCGGAGGAACTGGGTCGTCGTGGCCCCCGACGTCGGCGCCGCGAAGATGGCGAACGGCTATGCTCAGGCTCTCGGTGTGCGGACGGTGATTGCCGAGAAGGCGCGGAAAGGACATCGTGAGGTGGTTGCCGTGAAGCGGATCATCGGCGCGGTCGAGGGCCGGCACGCGCTCATGGTGGACGATTTCACCATCAGCGGCGGGACGCTGATCGCCACGGCCGAACGGCTCAAGGCCGAAGGCGCGAAAGACGTTTATGCGGCCGTGACCCACGGCGTGTTTTCTCCCGGGTCCGCGGCGAAGATTGAAGCGAGCCCCATCAAGGAACTGGTGACGACGGACAGTCTGGAGTATCGATTCGCGCCCTTGCCAAAGAAGGTCAAGATCGTCTCGGCGGCGCCGCTGTTCGCCAAGGCTATCCGCAACATCCATCGGCAGACCAGCATCTCCGCGCTGTTCGAAATGTAGTCGCCGAGGGCGTCTCGTGGCGCACCAATCGGCTGTGGGAGTTGAAGAGGCTGGACGCCGCTCGCTGATGGATTGCAGGCAATGATCAGATGGGGATGAAAGCCCGTTGCTCCAGGGTTAGTGTATCGAGCGTTGT
>CAZTAR010000281.1:0-6506 GCA_964611695.1 uncultured Planctomycetaceae bacterium
GGGCTTTCATCCCCATCTGATCTCCGCCACAGAGAATGCCATCTCATGCCTAAAAGACTCTAAAATGTGTGGGGATCATCCGCTGGTCAGGCCTGTCCGGGCGTGAGTTGGCGCCGGAACTCCTGTATTGTCTTCCAGGCTGGTTTTGGAGCCAAACTCCGCGACAACAGGCCATCACATCTGCCGTCCTCGGTGTCGGCCAGAGAATGCCAAGTCACAGTATCCACCTGCGGCTTAGAGAATGCGATCCGGTAGAAGTCGTGAACCCACTGAGCCTGAACCTCTGGGGTCCACGCCTTGGCCCAACAGCCATCGGGACCGCTGCCCTCGGATGGAACGCCCGTTGCCGTCACATGGAGAGGTTTACCAAGGCTCGCAAACCGATCCAACAGCGCGGAGACGTGCATCATGTCGCGGACATAGCGTCCTGAGAGTTTGGCTGCCTCTTTGCCGGCGTTGTCGTCTTGATTGTCACCGCCGAATCGCAACTCGAGCCCGAATGCATCGAAGTTGATGCCGCTTTCAACGACCATTTCGGCATAAAGCAGCGGGGGAATCGTCTTGGGATCGCGAGCATAATATTCACCCCAGGGCAGCACGATCCCGAGGATTGCCTTGCTGCGGGGTGACATCTGCTTGACGAGTGTCGCGGAAGTCCTGGTCAGATCCATAATCTTTTCGAAGCTGAGATCCAACTCACTGTGGGCGTGTACGCCGCTGATGACTTCCCAGGCGCGAACGTGTGCGCCAAAATTCTTCATCACATATTGAATTTGCCGGATGACCCGTTCGCGCAATCCATCGTAATCTCGCGTCCACCGCCGGAGCCACTCGGGCAGGCTGGACTGATCGAAGGACAATAGGCCGCGTCCCCAAATCGGCATCTTGCTCTTCCGCAACAATTGAAGGCACTGCTCGAAAAGCTCAGGCTGATACTTCGACTCCCTTGGCTCGATGAGCCGCCAATTGAATGGAAATGAAGCGAAATCAAATGCCTCCATCATCCGCGGAAGCTGGTTTCGAACGGCCCGCAAGTCATGAACGATACAGCCAAGGGGGCGCTTGACGATCTTCTGGATTTCAATCCGCCTTTGGAGGATCAACTCGGCATGAAAGATGGCGATGGCTTCGGCAACTTCAACACTGGCGGCAATGGCGGCGTCACCGAGTTTCGCCGATTCGGTATCGTCAGCCGCCGTCATCGCGTCAACGAGAATCGCCTTCGCCTGGTCAACTCGATCGTACAAGGCCTTCGCTTCAGTGAAGTCGTAGAGTCCCCAATCTTCCCGTTTCTGGCTGATCCGCATCAATTCGCCACGGGCCAACTCGACATGCAGGTTGTACGGGGCCTTTCGCTCCACGAGCCGAGTCGTCTCGAGCATCATGCGGCCTCGCCCCTGCACGGGCCACATCAGAGCCAGCGCCGCCGTGCCGCGTGCCCGAGGCTCACAAACAATCTCGCCCTCCGCGAATGAGATGGCCGCCCTCAGAGGAACACGGTCCGAGCCCAGCAGATGCGCACCAACGAGATCCAGCTTCTTCGCCGGCACACCCTTCTCGAATACCTTAAAACGAAACATGCCCAATCAACTCTCCACGGCTCAGCGTATTGACGTAACTACATTCCTAAATAGCGCCATAGCGACATCGTGGCTTTTCGCCAATTTGGCCATTTTGGCTTTTCGGCTTTTTGGCTTTTTGACGTTTCCTATCATACTCGCGTCGCATCCTCACACACAAGCATGAGATCAGGCCACCATGCCATCTAACGGCTATGCCCTCCCCTCGCGTTGCGGGGGTGGCCACATGTTCTTAAACACTGCTCAAGCCTCAAAACGTCACCGGATCCAAAGCGGACTCACCACGAAGCACGGCGATGACGTTGTTGGCCGCGATCTGCGCCATTCGTGAACGGGTAGTGACCGTCGCGGAGCCGATATGCGGCAAGAGGACGGCATTCCCCACCTCGAACAGCTCCCGTGGAACATGGGGTTCGCTCCGATACACATCCAGGCCAGCCCCGGAAATCCGGCCTTCCTGAAGCGCCTCGATCAAGGCTGATTCGTCCACGACGGCCCCGCGAGACGTATTGATCAGAATCGCATTCGGCTTCATGGCCCGCAGCGCTTTGTCGTCGATGAGTGTCCGAGTGGAATCGGTCAGTGGAACATGGAGCGACACGAAATCACTGGACTGGAGGAGTTCGAGCAGGCTGACCCGGCTGGCGCCCATGCGATCGAGAGCATCGTTCGCCCTGGGGTGGGCGTAGAGTATTTTCATGGAGAAGCCGGACGCCCGCCTTGCCACGGCCGTCCCGATCCTGCCCGCCCCAACAATGCCGAGGGTCTGCGCGTGAATGTCCGCTCCGAGGAAATCCAACATGCCCCATCCCCGCCAAGCGCCCGCGCGAAGGTGGCGTTCCGCCTCGCCAACGCGCCGGGCCGTCGCCAGCATCAACGCCCAGGTCAGGTCCGCGGTCGCTTCGGTGAGGACATTCGGCGTATTGGTGATGGTAATGCCAAGCCGCTGTGCCGCCGGGATATCAATGTTGTCGAAGCCAACAGCACAATTGGCAAAGACCTTACACCGCGGCGCGGCGGCGGCGAGCACGGCCTCATCAACCGTATCGGTGATTTGGCAAATGACGGCGTCGAATCGCCCAACCTTCTCTTGGAGTTCTTCCGGGCGCAAGAACCTAGCCAGGGGGTTCATTCGCACCGACAGGCCCGAAGCCGCGAGCAGAGCGATTCCGGTGTCCGGGATCGAACGCGTGATGAAAACTGATTTGCCCGGCATGCCTTGCCGCCTCCGTTTGGGATCGCCCGGCGGCCAGCCGCGGGGCCTCAAATGTCTTGGGTAAAATGCTGGCCCACATGCTAAGGCCGATGTATGCTAGGGTCCAGTGGAGCTGGCGCGTCAGGACGGTCGGCTCATCAACACGGTATGTCGCTCTTCAAACAGGTCTGTAACCCATGTCGGATCAGGTGCTCGACGCTCTTCGAGAAATCTACACACGGCGCGGATGGACCGACATCGTCGAATTGCTCGTGATTGGGCTCGGCGTCTATGCGTCCATGCGCTTCCTGCGTGGAACACGCGGCGCCAGAATCCTGCGGGGGTTTACGCTGCTTCTCGTCGGCGGCACGTTGATCGTGTTCCTTGCGTCGAATCTCCTTGAGCTGGAACGTATCAAAGTGCTCTACCCGACCTTTGTGGGCGCGCTGTTCCTCATTGCCCTCGTGGCGTTTCAACCGGAATTGCGCCGCGCGTTGATAAGGCTCGGCGCCGCCTCTTGGTTTGTTGGCGCGAAAAAAGAAGTCGACCGGCTGATCGAGGAGGTCGTTCAAGCCGCGACCTATTTGTCGAAAAACAAGATCGGCGCGATCATGGCTTTTGAACGGTCGACCGAATTCGGAGCCCTGGTGGAATCCGGATGCACGCTTGACGCTGAAGTCTCAAAGGAATTGTTGACGACGATCTTCTGGCCGGGCTCCTCCCTACACGACATGGGAGTCGTGATCTCGCAAGGCCGCATTGCGGCGGCCGCAGTCCAGTTTCCACTCGTCGAATCGACGGACGACCTGGACTCTTCGTTCGGAGCCAGACACCGTGCGGGATTGGGGCTTTCTCAAGAATCCGACGCGATCATCCTGGTAATCAGCGAAGAGACCGGCACCATTACCGTTGTGGATCAGGGAACAATGCGGAGGTTCCTGACCCCGGAAGCTCTCCGACAACTTCTCAAAGAAAAGTTGAGCCGGCAAACACCGGAACCGGAGGATGCTTGAGACGCGGCCTATTGCCCTAGCCGAGGAATCTGGGAAGCGGAGCCGCCAAACGCCACGGAACGAGTCATACAAAACGACGGTTGACACACATGACCGGACAACCTTGGAAGAAACTCAAGTCGGCGGCGGTGGTCATCACCCTCACCGTCTTCATTTGGCTGGTGGCGGATCAGGGCGTCCGCGAAGAGAAGTCGTTTCCTATCTCGATCCGACTCACCAGTGAAACCCCCGAACGGTATGCTTCCTTTGCGGAGCCACCCTTCCAGATGGCAGTGCATGTTCTGTTCGAAGGCCGGCGGAGACAACTTCGAGCCTTTGAGGATATGCTCAAATCAAAGGCGTTTCTCGAGGCATACGTCACCGAGACGCAACTGCCCGGTTCGGAGCCACGACCCGTTTCCACCGAGAGAGATGTACTCTATCAAGTCAAGGAGGTTCGCAGGGCGGGCCTGGTCGTCAAGTCCGTTTCGCCGGAAACGGCGTTGGTCATGATCGACACGTACCAATCAGTCCCCAATGTGATTGTCGAACCCAACTACGGAGACTTGCGGGTAGTCGCCGAGATTTCCCCCCAACGACTTTCGGTGAGGCTCCCGCGTTTTGCCGCCAAACAACTGGAAGCGCACCCGGTGTTTCGACCGGATGTTGAGCAGCGCATCCGTGAGGTGTGCCGCTCGGACAACACGTTCGAGATATCCGTCCCAGTCACACTTGGATACAACGGCCTTGATCCCGAGAAGCCGCCGCAAATCTCACCTGCAAACGAAGTCATGATCAGCGGCCGTATCGAATCACTCTCCGAAACCCGGAGCAAGGGGCCCATCCAAATAACCTGGTCGATCCCCGACGAGGTTCAGAGCCGTTACATCATCGAACCACGGTCAGGCCAGAGTTTTCGCTGTGAGATCCTCGTGAACGGCCCGCGCGGCCAGGTTGAACAACTACCGCTCGACAAGATCCGTGGCTTTGTGGACATCATGGCCGCGGATGAACCCAACAAAGAAATCATCCGCTCCGTTCAGTTCGTCCTGCCTAACGGCTTCTCCCTTGCGCCGGACGCGCCGCAACACGAGGTCGTATTCACCCTCATTCCAAGAGAACCTGCGCACAACTGAACCGCGTACTTCCAGCTTGTGCCCCGTTTGTTTCAGTCAAATAATCGCTGGTGCGAGAATCCTTTCTCGCACCCATTCCAAAGCGCCCCCTTCTTGCATGCCTACCGGGTCGGAGTCCAAGAAAGGTGCGAGATGGGGATCTCGCACCAGCAAGTCAATCTCGCGCCAGCCCAGACTTGTGGCACAGGCGTCTCGCCTGTGTTTTCACCGCCGAGACGGCGGTGCCACAAAGGGTATGGCGTGGTCGACAGACTTTTTGCGACAAACTTTTTGAGATAGTTTCTTACTCTTGGGGGGGGGACTTCTTCGTTGGCTTGCCTATGGCAGTGCAATCCGCCTCGACCATCATCCGAATAAGCTGCTCGAATGTCGTCTTGGACTTCCAGCCCAACACGCGCGCCGCTTTCGAAGCGTCACCACGAAGCACATCGACTTCCGTTGGCCGGTAGTATCGTGGATCGATCTCGACGTACTTGTGCCAGTCAAGATTGACCATCCCGAAGCCCACATCGAGCAGGTCCCGGACGCTGTGTGTTTCGCCCGTCGCGACGACATAATCGTCCGGCTTGTCCTGCTGGAGCATCAACCACATCGCCTCGACGAATTCGCCGGCAAAGCCCCAGTCGCGTTGTGCATCGAGATTACCGAGATAGAGCTTGTCCTGCTTGCCCTGGAGGATTCGGGCTAGCGCACGGGTAATCTTGCGCGTGACAAACGTGCCGCCGCGGCGCGGGCTCTCATGGTTGAACAGGATTCCGTTGCAGGCGAACATGCCGTACGCCTCGCGATAGTTTCGGGCGATCCAATAGCCGAGCACCTTGGCGGCCGCGTAAGGACTCCGCGGCTCGAACGGCGTCTCCTCATTCTGCGGAGCCGGCGCGTTGCCGAACATCTCACTGCTGCACGCCTGATAGAACCGACAGCCGATCCGGGCGTCACGAATTGCTTCCAATAACCGCACTGTCCCCAAGGCCGCCACGTCAACCGTATACTCAGGGCTGTCGAAACTGACGCGGACATGGCTCTGGGCGCCAAGGTTGTAGATCTCCTGGGGCTCGACACGGCGAATCAATGCCGCCAGTCCACTGCCGTCGGTCAGGTCTCCGTAGTGCAGGAAGAGCCGCCGAGCGGTCACGTGCGGGTCTTGATAAACATGGTCCAGCCTGCCGGTGTTGAACGAGCTGGAGCGGCGCATGATGCCATGCACTTCGTAGCCGCGCCGCAGCAGGAACTCGGCAAGGTATGAACCGTCCTGGCCCGTGATTCCCGTGATCAACGCTTTCTTCGGGCTCTCGGACATGACGTCTTCTCCCCTGTGTGCCGTCCGACTCTTGGCCTCAAAAGAGTCTAGGCAGAGGTATCCGTGTGCCGCACCCCCTCGGTTCGACAGTATTCAGGTGCGTGGCGAGTATTGGCCGCACTCGTCGCACTGTCAAGTAAGGCGCAACTGGCCACAGGCCAAAGCCTCACGCGTGAAAATCCGAGCCCCGAGCGCAAGCGAGCGGGCAGGAAGCCCACCGACAGCCCCCGCGCCAGCGCTCTGGGACCGGATCAGATGGGGATGAAAGCCCGTTGCTCCAGGGTTAGTGTATCGAGCGTTGTG
>CAZTAR010000282.1:0-6489 GCA_964611695.1 uncultured Planctomycetaceae bacterium
CGCACCCCAATGGCCCCACCCTCGTCGTCGGGCACAAGATGCAAAGCCTTCCCCCTCGAGCGAACGCAAAGACGCCTCGGAAAACCCGAAGACTCCCACTGGTGAGAAAGGCGGGCTAACTCAATGCCAGAACCGTTTTTCAGTGCGATCAATGCCACTGTGCTTCGGGCGGTTTGAGAATGGGGGAGGATTATCGGTCACCTTGGGAGCATGACGTTTTGCGTGGCTGTTTCTTGGTCGTTCCGCAAAGCAATGGGCGGGGCGAGGATCTCTGCCAGGATGATTGCTTGGCGGAGGGATTTCGCGTTGCCGCTGCGGACACTCCGGATTGCGGATCGACCGACTCCGCCACCAGACGACCCTTGCAGATAGGTTGTAGGCGTATCCAATGTATGTTCTGGCGGGGCCTTCATTGGCCTTTTTTTCGGTTTGGATTGGACAGACCGAAATGCTGACAACGGTGGGGCTGTCTCCGGCTGGATTATCTGCTGTGCGACCGCCGGTCTCGCGATCGGCATCGGGGGCCTGGTTGCGGGTGTTGGGATGGCTGGAGGCGGGCCGAGAACGATCATGGGTCGGTCGGGTTCGGCTTGCGGTGTGGGGCGGCGGGCGGTTGTGACCGGTGGGGCTTCGCGACTCGGTTCCCGCTGCTCCCAAGATCGCCAGGCGGGCCGTTCTGGAGGGGCGACCGGTTCTTTGGCAGTGGGGGGTTCGACTATTTCCGGGCCGACATCGAACACCTCGTCGGTATCGGGCGGCGTGTCAGATTCCCCATCCATCTTCTGTTTGAACTTCTTCGCGAGGCTCCCGACCCGACCCAGCAGTGGAAGCATTAGCACGATGACGAGGTAGAGCAGATCGTCAAGCTCGGCCAGCGGCAGATTATCGCCATCCGGATACAAAGGAATCACCGTCTCCCAGGGCGGCACGGCATGCAGTCCGGCCGCCGCCGCCACGTTACAAATCAAACCGTCCACATCAGGAACGATTATTCAACTTGTTTCCTACTTCGATTCATCCGGCCCCTTCTCCGGCCGATCTTCCTTGCCGATCGCCTCTCGCATCGTTGTGTCGGACTGGATGTTCTTCATGCGGTAGTAATCCATGATGCCGAGGTTGCCGGCGCGGAAGGCGTCGGCCATGGCCTTGGGCACCTCGGCTTCGGCAAGGACTAGCTTCGCGCGATTCTCCTGGACGGCCGCGATCATCTCCGACTCTCGGGCGATCGCCATTGCGCGTCTGCCCTCCGCCTCGGCCTGGCGTTGCTGCTTGTCTGCCAGGGCGCGTTCTGTGTCGAGATATGCTCCGACGTTCGCCTTGTCGGCCACCCCGGCGACGCTGACGTCCGCGATATCCACGGAGACGATTTCGAAGGCGGTTGCCGCGTCCAGACCCTGGCTCAAGACTCGACGCGAAACGGCATCGGGATTCTCCAACACGTTCTTGTAGGACTCAGAAGAACCGACCGCGCTGACGATCCCCTGTCCCACGCGGGCGATGATCGTCTCCTCAGTCGCACCACCGACTAGCCGTTCGAGGCACGTGCGGATCGTCACGCGGGCCTTGATTAGCAGACGGATGCCATCCTTCGCGACTGCGTCGAGCCGAGACTCAATCCCGGTCTTCGCCAAGGGACAATCGATGACCTTGGGGTTCACCGATGTGGAGATTGCGTCCAGGATATCCCGGCCGGCGAGGTCGATCGCGCGGGCCGTGTCCATATCGAGGTGGATTTTCGCCCGCGTCGCCTCGATCATTGCCGTGACGACGTTGAAGATGTTTCCACCGGCAAAGAGGTGGCTTTGCAACTGCTCGATCGTGATGGCTACGCCCGCTTTGTATGCTGTAATCAGCGAAGTCACACAGAGCTTCACATCGTCCGGCCGGCGTCGGACCAGGAAGATGCTCTCGAGCATCGTGGTCGTCAGGTCCAAAATGCCTGCTTGGGTGGCAGATATCCGCGCGTCCACAATCATCGCCATGTTGACCCGACGCAGAAACATGCCCATCAGCGAGAAGAAAGAGACCGGCGCGCCGCTGAACTTCGCTCGGAGCCACAGTTTGCCGAACGCCAGCACGACCATGACGAGGGCGAAGGCGGCTACGAAGAGGATTGCCGCGATGCCCCATGTTACGAAATCGCCTACGTTTTTCTGCGCCAACATCAGAATATCCATAATACTTTCCTCGAACGCCAGACTTTATTACGGCCGCCGCGGCCACCCTCGCGAGGAGGCTCACTGCGCCGCTGGATTGCCTCACTGTTCCATCGGTTCCACAACGATTCGGTTTCCCTCGACCAGCACGACACGAACGCGCGTCCCCTGGGCAACCGGTTCTCCGTCACTGACTACACTCACACGCCGCGTGCCGAACTCCGCCGTCCCGCTGGGACGTAGTGCCGTTACCGCGACACCTTCGCTTCCCAGCAGGGAATCGAAGGTCCCCGATCTGGCGAACCCATCCGAGCCGGTGGCCGGCGCACCGGCATCATGAGACTCCGGTGGACTCAGGATGAGCTGCTTGCCCAGCCTTGTTTTTGGCAGGACCTTGAATGCGACGAACACGACCACGGGCAAGACGACCATCTCTACCCCCGCAAGGATCGCGGCGGTGCGTCCGCTGATCTGGTACGCGCAGACGAGGCTCCCTGCCAGGCAGATGACGGCGAACACCGTGAGTAATCCACCCGACGGCACAAGCACCTCGACCGCCGTCAAGAACAGTCCGAGCCCGAACAAGACCAAAGACCAGACCAGCCAACTTTCCATACGGTTTGTCTCTTGCACGCGTTTTTGTGTTTCACGTCGGCCACGGGGGGCCGACGCTACGGTTGAACCCTCGCTTGCGCTTCGGGCTGGTTAGGTCGTCCGACGCGGGGGTTGGACGCTACGTTCTGGCGCGTCATGCCTTTCGAACCTCGCGGACAACGACGCGGGCGCCCTCTACTTCCACGACTTCCACGGTGCTGCCCTCGTCGATCACCTGACCCTGGGCGATCACGTCTACGCGGCGACCGTTGATTTGAGCCTTACCTGCCGGTCGCAATTGCGTCAACGTTTTGCCCGAATCTCCGGGGCTGACAGTCGCTCCGGCCAACTTCGGAGCCTCGATCGAGGCTAGGCCGGAAACAGCAGGGTTTATCGCGGGCGCCGGTGGAAGGAACAAGCCCCTGGCGCCCGGCACGCGCGGCAGATAACGATTCAGTACCCACATGCCCGCCAGCGACAGCGCCAGGCCGCCAAACAGAACTGATGCTCCGGTTCGTAAACCCAGCATTGTGCCCGGCGTCAGTCGGGGGACGATTATGGGGCCGGGATCGGCCGGTACGAAAGTCGCAATCAATCCCAAGAACAGCAGCATCAGCCCGGCGATGCCGGCGATTCCGAAGCCGGGGATCACGAAGATCTCCACGCCCAGGAGTACAATGCCAATGACGACCAGCAGGATTTCCCAGACATCCGCTAAGCCGACTAGGTATGGCGCGCCGAGAAAGATGAGCAATGCTACGGCCGCGACGCTGCCGCCGATCATGTGGCCCGGCGCCTGGAACTCCGCGTAGGCCCCCAGGGCGATTAAGACGATGAGGACGAGACGAACCATCGGCGAACTCAGGAAATCCGCGATGGCTTCCGCCCAGTTCGTATCGAGACGTGGGAGGCTGCCGGTGATGTTGTACCGTGTCCGCATCTCGGCTTGCGTGCTGATGATCGCTTTCGCGAAACCAAAAGCGACGGCTTCCGATTGCGTCAAGGTCAAGAGGTCGCGCTCTTTGACGACGGGCTGCCTCAGGTCGACGAGCTTTCCCGTCGTGGCGTCTTTCATTTTTTTGATCACAAACCAGGGGGTGTCATCCTCAGCAAGTAGCGATTCCTTGTCCTCTTTGAGGACGAATCGTTTCTCCGCGGTTTGGTTGTTTTCCAGCCACCAGATTTCGTGGCCCAGGCGGACCATCGACTCACAGAGTAGCCGGTTGTAGCCGTTGCGTAGCGCGCTGTCGTCGAATTCTTTGAGGATCGGGCTCTCGGCTTTTGCACGCTCGGTTTCGCCCAACTCCTGGAGGCCGTCCATTGAAATGATGATCGGCGCGCAGTCTCCGATTCGGCTTGCCGCCGCCATCACGACCTCGTTGCAAGCCAGCGAGATCATCGCGCCGGCGGAATAGGCGTCCTGGTTGACCCACGCGACGGTCTTGATGTCGGTGAGGTTTTTGATGAACTGGCAGATGTCCAACGCGCTGCTGACCATGCCGCCTGGCGTGTCCATCTCGAACACGATCAGCGTCGCCCCCTCGGCTCTGGCCGATTCGACGCGGCGCGTCAGGCTCTTGAAGGTCACGTCGTTGATCTCGCCGTGGATGGGGACGATCGCGGCCTGGTGCGGTTCGGGGGAATGCGTGGGTTTGCTGAGGTCGTTTTCGACGGGTTTGCCCGTCAGCAAGCCGGAGGGCTGAGAGACGGGCATGTCTTGTGTCACAGGTTCGTTTTGTGGCGTTGTGTTGTGTTGTGTCGCTAATTCGGTTTGGGTTTTGGAACCGTCCTGCGCAAGACCGATAAGCGGCGGTCCCAACAGTATCGCTCCGATGATGATTGCGCGCAGGCGACGCATCGTTGTCATTTGTCCTTTCGTTTTCATCATCGGCGCTCCTCGCTCACGTGAGCTGGCAAGCCATACGCGACGCGGTCCGACCTGTTATCCAGCGTGGTATCGTAGCCGAGAACAACTAGCGACGCGAACAAGAGTAGTGGTTCACTTTGGTCGTCAAGCAAAGTTTTTCCGCCGGTATCGGCACTGGCAGCAAGCTGCCAGTGGCACCCACAGGTCAAAGTGAACCACTACCCGAACAAGACCCCTGTGACACAAGGCGACTTTGGGCCTCAGTCCTGTGGTTTACCTCGCCGGTGTCTTCCACCGGCGGGACACCGGTGCCACAAATACCAAGGCGGAACCAACCCGCCAACTTAGGGTTGACAACGCACTAGAACCCAGTCCCGTTGGGACGACTGAAGTGACGAGGAGCATTCATCCGTCCCTACGGGACTGAGATTGTTCCTCACAGGATGAGATCGTAGGCGGTCTCTTTATCCCAGCGATGAATCGCTGGGCTATTTTCGAATGCCCCTCCGGGACACATTCGGTTCCCGTCCGCGCCGGCTCATACAAGGTTACGCATCGAATGGCCTCGGTTCGGGCTTCCCCGCGCTGGTGGTTGCCGTCTGGTGAGCGGCTTGGTAGAGTCTCTTTCTCAGGGTGCTGCCCGAACAAAGTCCGGCATGGAGGCAGTTTCACCCGCCGGCCCAGACCCACCGCGGTTTGAGGGGGTTTTCATGCCGGGCAATGGATTCTTGATCCGGCGGCGGCTTCTCTCCTGGCCAGCCGGGTGCTCGGGGATAGGCACGAGAATTGCTCGGCAATCGGGCTTGTGAGATTGGATCGACCGCCATCAGGCGGCTTTGGGACTTTGAGGCATGTTGGGGCGGCCTATCGAGGGCATAGCTCCCACCTCCGAACCGAACAGAGGGAACGCGATGAGCATTAGCCAGATCGCCAAAACTATCGGTGAATCCGTCACTTTGAAGCTTAACGAGACGGCGGCGATACTCCGAGCCAAAGGAGATCCCGTCATCCATCTCGGTGGGGGTGAGCCGAAGAGCAAGGCTCCCATGGACGCCATCATCGCCACGACGGGTCTGCTGAATTCCGGAGAAATCCGCTATACCCCCGCAGATGGCATCCCCGCCCTCAAGCAGGCGATCATCCGCTACACCGATGAATATTATCATCGCGTGGTAGAGCCCGAGAATGTCATCGCTTCCGGCGGCGCCAAGCAGGCGATCATGGTCGCTCTCCAGGCGGTCCTCAATCCTCAGGAAGAGGTGATCTTTCCGAGCCCTTATTGGGTCAGCTATCCGGAGATGGCCAGGCTTTGCGGCGCGATCCCAGTACCGGTGAAGTCTGAGGATGGCACCTTCTACCCGCGTTTGCAGGACATCGAGCGTGTCGTCGGTTCCTATACCAAGGCCGTCATCATTAACAGCCCGAACAACCCCTCGGGTGCGATTTATTCCGAGGAGTTTATCGCGGAGATCGTGGAATTTTGCGAGAAGCGCGACCTGTACCTCATCATGGATGACATTTACCACCGGTTGATCTTCGACGGGAAGAAGCGGATCAACTGCTGGGACTATGTTAAGGACAAGACTGAGAACTCGAAGCTCATCATCGTCAACGGCGTCTCGAAGCAATATGCCATGACCGGGTTCAGGATCGGTTGGGCCGTTGCGAACAAGAAGCTCATCGATGTCATGACAAACATCCAGAGCCACCAGACCTCCGGTCCGTCCGGGCTGCTGCAACACGCCGCGGCCGGTGCGATCAACGGTGTTCAGTCTTGCGTCGAGAGCCTCCGGACGACCCTGGAGAACAATCGCAACGTACTCGTGGCTCGCCTCAAGGCGTTTGACGGCGTTCATGTGACCAAGCCTGATG
>CAZTAR010000283.1:0-6488 GCA_964611695.1 uncultured Planctomycetaceae bacterium
GGCACTTCTGGGGTTGGCATACGAGTTACGTGCACAACCTGGAAGAGGCCTGCACCGGACAAATCGTCGACATGACGCCCTATCCGCCGGACTGTTGGGATTACGGCAACTGGGACAAGCAGCCCTGGCTGTGCCCGGACCCGACCGAGCCGGTCGACATGGCCTTCGCACTGATGGCCCAGCCATGCAACCCGATGGGTGACGTGAACTGGGACGGTTTGCTCAAGACTTCGGACGTGGAGTGCTTCGTGGATTGTCTGCTCTACGGAACGATGCCCGGCTGCGTCTGCACGTGTGCCGACATGGACGGCAACGGCGTCGTCGACGGTGACGACATCTGGTGGTGGGTGGATGCCGTGATACCGTAGCCCACCAACCGTTGCCCACGCGAGTTCGTTTTGCGAGGGCAACGGATTGGACGAGAAGAAAAACAGGGCGTCGGCCCCTCATCGAAACCAATCGGTGAGGTGTCGGCGCCCTTTGCTTCGCCCGCGTCCTTGTTGATGCTCCAGCAGTCGGGGGGAGGTGAATGATGTGTCTCAAATCGTTTTGTGAATGACTTCAATCTCGGGGGTAATGACCGGTACAGACGACCCCGGCGGGGTCGCGGAACCGGTGAGTCTGACATTCTGGACGGTCATCACGCTGTGACTGGAATCTCGCGCACGTCGCCCGCATAACCCTCCTGGGGCTGAGGATTGTCATACGTATACACGTGGGCGAGCTTGAGGGCGGGGACCTCGATACTCGCATCAGAACGTCCCAAGATGATCTGATAGCCCGGAGCATGGTAACGGCCTGTGCGGAAGAGGTGTACGTAGGCTCGCGGCGTGCTCCCACTTTCATCCAGCGTAAGAACATGACAGAACCAGTCAAGAGAGACGAGACTTCGCAACCAGTTGTCCACTGTCGGGCCGAACCTGTGGCTCCCCTCGCTGACAAACGGCTCGTGCTTCCCTCCGTCCATGATGAAACTGCGCAACGGTCGGAAGAAGGCTTCATTCCCCTTGAAGCCTCGTTGCGTATGAGCAAGGCAGTAGTGGAATCCAATTTTCGCTAGTGCCCGGAAGTAGTGATCGTTAACCGTAAGCGCGGCTCGGCCGCGGACTCTATGTTTGCCGCTTGGCGTGTCTGTACCACGCTCGATCTTCCATTCAGGGCAGACTTCTCGTATGAGAGAACAGTAGTGGTCGAACTGATTGTCGTCACAGTGTAGCCATATTCCCGTGGTTGGCTTCCCACCTGACGTCGGGAGCTTACGTCGCAGGCCATTGCTCGTCATACCGGGAAACAGAAGGATGATGTGGTCTTGTTTGTCGTCTTCGTACCTAACGACGATCTGATCTTGCGGATGAACATTCTCTGGGGCCTCTCGGTCGACCTCGACAGATTCGTAATGGTCACCTCTGGAGATCGAATGTCGAGGCGGAGGTGCACCACGTGCCCCTACCGGCGAACGTCCACGCCCGCGTCTGTTGCCGGAACGGCGCGCCGGTTGAACGTAACGCTGGCCTTCAGCCTCGAAACCGCATTGGAGGAGTTGCTGTTCAGATTGTCCAATCTGATTGTTACAGCGAGGGCATATTCCCCGGAATCGAACATCGCCTCGGAACTCACCAAAACCCCACGGGATTATGTGGTCGCCAGAACCTCGTTGGCTTCCAAAAACACTGCCGCAATAGATGCAGTTGTCCATTCCAATACCGTTGGACGGACCGGACGGCTTGTCATGCATAGCCTGGGAGCCCACCTCAAGAGTCCCCGTCTATCCTTCTACCTCTTCTGCTTGCCCCAGAGTTTCGCCAACTCGATAAGAATCTTCACCGCCGATTCCATCTGCTCCAGGCAGGCGAACTCGAGCGGTGAGTGGAAGTTGTGCATGCCGACTGAGAGGTTCGGTGTGGGGAGGCCCATTTCGCTGAGGCGCGAGCCGTCCGTGCCGCCGCGGATCGACTGGAACTTCGGCGTCAGACCGGCGTTTCGGATCGCCTGTTCGGCGAGTTTGGTCGCACGGGGTTCCTTCTTCAGGTATTCAATCATGTTGCGATACTGCTTGGCAATCTTGATGTCGATCTTCGCCTCAGGGTGTTCGGCCATGATCGTCGCAGCCACATTCCGCAACGTCTTCGCATGCTCCTTCAGCTCGGCCGTCTCGAAGCTGCGAAGGAGAATCCTGACCGTCACCTCCGGCACGCCGCCCTCGATCACGTAGGGGTGCAGGAAGCCTTCCTTGCCCTCGGTTGTCTCCGGCGCGAGGCGTTGCCAGGGGAGCCGGGCGATGAACTCGCTCGCCACACGGATCGCGTTGGTCATCCGGCCCTTGGCGAAGCCTGGGTGGATGTTGACGCCGGTGATCTTCACTGTGGCCATGTCCGCCGAGAACGTCTCATTTTCAAGGCCGGCTTCACCCTCGCCGTCGAGGGTATAGGCGCACTTCGCGTTGATTTTCTTGATGTCCACCTTGTCGCAGCCACGGCCGACCTCTTCGTCGCACGTGAAGACGACGCGGATGGGACCGTGCTTGACGTTTTTGTTGTTCATCAGGTAGGCCGCGGCCGTCATGATGGAGGCGACGCCGGCCTTGTCGTCCGCGCCGAGCAGGGTCGTGCCGTCGGTCGTGATCAGCGTCTTGCCCTTGAGTTCGGCCATGCCATCGGTCCGGTCGGTGCGGATGACGAGGGACTTGTCCTTGGGCAGGGTGATGTCCTTGCCGTTGTAGTGCTTGTGTATCGTGGGGTTGACGTTCTTGCCGCTAGCTTCGGGCGACGTGTCCATGTGTGACAGCCAGGCAATCGTCGGGGCCTTGACGTTGCCGGGGATGGTTCCCATGACGATGCCGTACTTGTCGATGCCGACATTCTCAAGCCCGAGTTCTCGCATCTCCTCGGCGAGTATTCGACCGAGTTCGAGTTGGCCTTTGGAACTGGGATAGTCTTTGGTGTCTTCCACCGCCGTGGTTTCGACTTTGACGTAACGACAGAAACGATCGAGCAGCTTGTTCACAACGCGTCTCCACAATGCTGATTGGCTGAAATTTCATCTCGCCCGGCTCCGGCACCAGCGGGGTCATGGATTGTCGACCGTGAGGTGTGCCGGTATTCCCAGGACTCAGCATCTGTTGTAAAGCCTGGAGCGGATTCGTGCAACACTCGGAGCCATCGCCCCGGCCAGGTTTCGGCTTGCGAGCTTGTATTCCTGTGAGCGTGTTTCCCCCCTCAAACACGGGCAAACAAGTTTGCCCATGCCACCCCAACAGCATGCCACACCCAACCGTGGACGCCACATCCAATTCGATGTCATCCTCTGGTCGGGCGGGGAATCAGCAAGGCTTTCCAGAATCGACGGGCAGCGCGGGATCAATCATCGCGAGAAATGCCCAGCTTCTCGGCCTGTTGTCGGAGTTGCCGGAGGGCACGGTGGCAGATCATGTGAATCGATCCGATGGAACGATTGAGTGCGTCCGCCACATCCGCCACGGATCGGCCTTCGATGAATCGCATCTGGATCACATCCCGATAATGTTCCGGCAGCGTCGCCAGACAGGCGGTCAATGCGCCCAACGCCTCATCCTTGCGGACATCCTGGCTGGGTGTCCCGACGTCTGCCATGACCCGCGCCATGAGATCGATGTAAGTGGTCTGCTGGGCTGATTTCGGAACGGCCTTCACTTCTCGGCGAACATCTCGCCGTTCCGCTCGTAGAGCCCTGTGTTCGTCGATGAGTTTCCTGTCGAGGATTGCGCTCAGCCAGCGAAGAAAGGAGTCTTTGCCCTGGTAGCTGAAGCTTTCAATTGCCCGAAAAGCGTCCAGATAGACCTGTTGGAGGATATCTTCCGGCTCGATTTTCGACTTCATGGTGGGGTCCATGTGACGGAGCAGCCTGGCACGCAACCGGGGGTGGTACAGCATGAGCAGCCTTCGGACCGCCTGCTGACTCCCTTTCACGGCCTGTTTGATGAGACGCTGGGTTTCCGTCGGATCCGTCAACCGTTTTTCCACCTTTCTTGCCAGGGGTTGCCTGCGAATCGTCCGCAGGCCGGAATAAATAGCCCCATGCCATACAATACACGATCTTGGAGAAGATCATAAGCCTGGCGGCGAATCGTGGCTGCTCGAATTAGGGTAGCCTTTTGTAATGGTCGCTCGCTGAGAGTGTGGTAAATTAGGCTGTAGGACCGGCGTCAGAATCCTGTCCGCACCCGTGCGAATAAGCGAGTAAACTCGTACACTAGAGGGATACACCGGCAGAGGCCTCATGGTAGAGAAGCAGCCACAACCTGCGGAAGGATTCGAAGACCAGGCGCAGGAGGAACACCTCGGCGCCTTGATCAACGAGTTCTTCGATCGGCGTGAGAGCGGCGAAAACCTCACCGAAGATGATTTCCTCGCGGAGCATCCTGAGGATGCGAACGCGCTCAGGGAACATCTTTGCGGACTGGGGCTCCTCGAACAGCTTTCATCCACTGACGCCCAGCCGACCATCTTAAAAGGAGCTGAAACCGGCTCGCACGGAGGCGCCTCCCACAAACCGGACTCCGAATACAAAACCTACCTGCCCGAAATCGAAGGCTACGACGTTCACAAACAGATCGGCCGAGGCGGCATGGGCATTGTGTTCAAGGCGTTTCAGCGATCGACGAAACGCATCGTTGCCTTGAAGGTCCTCCTTGAGGGGCCGTATGCATCCGATCTGGCTCGCAAACGTTTTGAACGTGAAGTGGCGCTCGCGGCACAACTTCGCCACCCCAACATCATTCCGATCTATGACAGCGGTGTGTCGGGAGACAGGATGTACTTCGCCATGGAGCATGTCTTCGGCATGCCGTTGGCGGATTATTTCCGCTCGCATCATCTCGGAATCAAGGCCAAGCTCAAACTCTTCATCATGGTCTGCGATGCCGTGCGCCACGCGCATGTACGGGGTGTCGTCCATCGCGACTTGAAGCCGTCGAACATTCTCGTCGACGGTGAGGGCAAGCCGCACATCCTTGATTTCGGGTTGGCCAAAGCCGGCACCTTGGACGATATGACGGCCTCGATCACGGCACAGATCGTCGGCACGCCCGCTTACATGTCCCCAGAGCAAGCGACCGGCGATCCGGGCGGAATCGACACGCGGACCGACGTCTATTCCTTGGGAATGATGCTGTTCGAAACATTGACCGGCCAACCGCCCTACGACACGACCGGCTCGATGGGGCGGATCCTCCGCAACATCGCCGACGCCGAACCTCAACCGCCAAGCAAGTTGAACTCCAAAATTAATGAGGACCTTTCGGCGATCATCCTCAAGGCTCTGGAGAAGCGGAAAGAGGATCGATACCAATCGGTGGACGCGCTCAGTAGCGACCTGAAGAGTTTTCTGGCCGGCGAGCCGGTCTCCGTCAAGTCTCCCAGTGTTATCTACCTGCTGCGAAAGACTCTCTGGAAGTACCGCTTGCTGGTTTCGGCTGCGGCCGGGATTGCAATCGTCGTTTCGGTCATGCTGACGATGTTGCACTCCATGCGTTCATCGCAGGCGGAAACCGAGTTGGCGATCGAGCAGAGCCGCGAGCTGGAGAAACAAGTTAACGAGGCGGCGGAATATGCTAGGATGCTTGAAGAGGACGCCGCAGCGGAGAAGAGACGCCGAGAGACCGTGGAAGCGGACCTGGCTCGGGCAAAAACCGATCTGAGTGAGTACGCGAATCTCGTCCAAAAGGTCGCACCGGATGTTGCCGAGCTCGTCGACCCCGTCATCGATGCCCTCAGCAAGAGTGCCGGCTCCGGCGAGAATCCATTCCTCGTCGCCATTGGCGCGGCCATGTCTCCAAAGACGGCGGGCGCACAGACGCCGAAGGACCGGCCCACGAAACAACTCGACTTCACCCTGCCCAACGAGTCCGTCTTCGACACATCCTCGAACGAGGTCGGGACAAAGCCTGTCGGGACCGAGGAGCGGCGAGCGGCAATGCAGTCCAAAGTGGTCGAAGCACTCATCCAGCGATTCACGATCGGCCCCGCACTGCCGACGACCCAGAGTTCGGACGCAACCTCACAGCCGAACGTCACCTCACGTCCGACCCCTCAGCCTGCATCCCCCCCTGAAGAGCTTCCAAACCTCCAGGATTCGGATACATCCGCACAATCCGCCGACTCCACGCCTTCTTCAGCCCCCCCACAAGACGCAGAGCCAACCGCTCCTTCTGATTCGCGTGAACACCCTGCTTCGCTTGAGCACGCAACACCCCTTGAGCACCCAGAAACGCGTGATAACCCGAAAGGACGTGGTTCCGACAAGACTCGCATGCTCCGCCGGTTAAGAGGGTCGGGGCAGCATTGGCCCCTGGGTTAGAGCATTTCACGTTTGCCTGTGGCACAGGCGTCCTGCCGGTGAGACGATGGCGATCGGCCTTCTTCCATCCACCGGCGAGACGCCGGCGCCACAATCAATCGTTAGCCCGCATTTCTCACCAGGTGGGGGTAGAAAAGGGCTGCGATCTGTGCGAA
>CAZTAR010000284.1:0-6474 GCA_964611695.1 uncultured Planctomycetaceae bacterium
GCCTTCGCCAAACAGTCGGCTTGCCCACCCATCCGTCCTTCAAGCAAAAACGGCAGGTGATACAGTGCCGCCAAGCCAATCGGCACAACAAGGTACATCACGGAACGCCAGCCGATCCGTTTCACGTTGAGAAAAGCGGACACCCCGACCACGACCCCGATCAACACCAGGTAGTTCACATGAAAAATCGCGGCGACGAAGAAAACGCACCCGGCGGTCTTGAATCGACGGCGAATCAAACAAACCTGCCCGGCCAACATCCCCACAGCTCCGACCGTGGACGGCTGGAAGTACGCAGCGGTAATCGCCGACCAACCGAGCATCTCCCGGCTGGTGAAGTAGTAGATGAATACGGCCAGCGAGGTGACAACGATCGGCCTGCGATAGTACCGTGAGGCCAAACCGTAGATGCAAATGACGAACACGGTTGCGAAGATCGCGTTCGCGACCGCGAAGGCGACATCGAGGCGCATCACCTCGCCTGTGAGCACCACCGCCAGGTTAAACGCCGCGTGATGTGCCCGGGTCTGCGCCGTGAACCAATCCGCCGCCAAAAAGCCCGAGTCGAGCCCATGTAGCCCGTGCAAGAGGTATTGACGAAGGTTTCCTGTGGCATACCCCAACCCGTTTGCCAAGCCGTAGCCGGCGCCAAGCAGAAGCAGGGTCGGCCAAACAAATGCTCGTGAACGCGTGGTCAGCATCGCTTTGCAGTCAGCAGGATGGTGTGGTTCAGAACGGCTTTCCGCATCAACGCGACTTCACCGCCAACAAAGCTTGATTCACACAAAACCGACCGTGGAATCGGCCGAACCGATCCAGGAACTTCAGCATCGGATGCAACAGCGATACCTGGAAAGGCAGCAGGTGAATCCCCCGATGCTCGATAACCTGTACATTCTCCGCCTCGAACCAATCAGGAAGGTCCGACCAGCGGGGCCAATCTTCGAGCCCCTCATAAGGCCGAAGATGTAGCCGATTCGCAACCACGCAAAGCCAATACCAAAAACGGTTTGGGCAGGTCAGAACCACCAAACCGCCTGGACGGCAAACGCGGATCAACTCGCGGACCGCCTGTCGAGGATCGCGCGTATGCTCGATGCACTCCGACGACAAAACGACATCGAAGGCGCCGTCGGCAAATTGGAGATCGAGCACATCTCCCTGCACTGTCGTCGCATGACACTTCCGCCGGACCTGACTCAATAGCTTGGGACCAATGTCCAACGCCGTCACATTCGCGCCACGATCACACGCGCGTAGACTGAACCAACCCGTCCCACACCCCGCATCCAGCAGAGTGCACCCTCGCAAATCGTAATCCTTCAACAAAACGTCAAAAACCGTCTCAACACGCCGCTCAAGATCGTAGGGGTTCATCAGCCGATCGAAATTGTCGGCGATGGTATCGTAAAACAATTCGATCGAACCGGATGCACAGCTTTGACCCAGCGGCAAATCAAGCGAACCAGCCACCAGGTGGGCCCCAATTGCCAAACGGGCCTGCTCCAGCCGATCAACCAACGCATCGCTTGTCCCCAGCGCCGGTGCCGTGGCGGTCCACAACCAATCGTCGCGAAGAAGACCGGCCCGCAATGTAGAGGCCCCGCCTGGATAGAGACGCTTGGTCTTCGGCGTTTCTGAGAAAAACCCTGTCCGTCGCGTGACAACGCCCTCCGCCTGAACTGACTTCGATTGCCTCACTTCAGCCCTACCCTTTCAATATGCGGCCCGAATCAGGATGAAATCCGAATTCTTGGCTTCTCTTGAGCTTGCGAGACCTCCGAAACACCCGCAAAACTGCCCGAACTCAAAATGATCACTTTCGACGCCCGCGTCTCGCTGGGAGACAGGCCCCGCCGGTGGCCCCATAGTCCGTTTATCGGTGCCTTTTGAGCCTGAGTTAACGCCCTCAGACGTGATTCCCTGGCAAATGCCTCCACCTGCTTGCGTTTACCCAAACTGGGGAGACAATGCCGTTGGACCAAACTGTCTTCTTGACACGATTAATGGAGTACCCCCGATGAATCGCAGCATTCTTAGTATTGCTATCGCCGCTATTGTGGGAATCGCAGCCCTTGCCCTAGCTCAAAACACGGGAAGCGAGAGTCCAGCCACGCCCCCAACCGCGACCAACGGTCAGATTGCCGTCATCGATCTCGTCAGGATTTTCGCCGAATGCGCCGAGATCAAGGGCCTCAACGCCAAACTCAACAACGAAGGAACCGAAACAAAACTTGAAGCCGAGCAAAGGCAAGCTCGAATCGAGCAGAAACAGAAGGAACTCACCGCCTTCGAACCAGGAACATCCGATTACGAATCCCGTCGCAAAGAGCTGCTTCGCCTCAACATCGAGGCCAACGTCTGGCTCAAGTACAAACAGGAGGACATCGAACGCCGTAAGTTCGAGTGGACAGAACTGCTGTACACCAGGGCTCAAGAAGTTGTCGCAGCTCTCGCTGCAGAGCGAGGGTACCTCTCAGTCGTGCAACGGATCGATTTCAAACCCGCCGAAGTGGCCCCAAACGTTCAAGCCCTCCATAGACTCATCCAGGAACGTTCCGTCTTCTGGCACGCGCCAGAAGCCGACATCACCGATGAAGTCATCCGTCGGATGGATATCGCATACAAAACGTCCGGAGGAAACATGGCCCCAACAGTCACGGGCAAACAGTAGGGAGCCATCAGTCGCAAACCTGTGGCAGAGGCTCCTGGCAGAGAACCAGTGGCCAAAGCCCATGACAACCCTGTGACCGGCTCATGCAAACCTGTGACAGGCTTATGGCAAACCTGCGACAGACCCTTGGCAAAACTGTGGCACCGGCGTCTCGCCGGTGGGCTTGCGGTAGGAACACCGTTTCCGAACTACTGCTTTCACCTCACCACAAACGAATAGCCACTGAAACGAGCCCAAGCCACACAATGATCTCGGGAGATAGACCATGACCCGGACTCCATGTTTCACCATGCAGGAACTCGCGCACGCCTGCGGCGGGAAGCTCGCGGACGCCTCACGCTCACAAACGCCCATCTCCCGCGTCGACACGCTCAGCGATGCCGATCACGAAGCCGTCACCTGGATCATGAACAAACACCATGCGAAGTCCCTGGCCAAATGCCAGGCCGCCGCCATTGTCGGCCCAAAAAACCTCTTGGCGGACGACCCTCGCGGAATTCTGACCGAAGACCCGGAACTCGCCATGATCGAGGTCCTCTCTCTCTTCCAGATCCCGAACGAGAACCCCGCCCCAGGCATCCATCCGACAGCGGTCGTCCACCCTGAAGCCAAGGTTGCCCCCACAGCGGCTGTTGGTGCGCTGGCCATCATCCACGCGGGAGTTGAAGTCGGTGATAGCGCGATCATTCACGAGGGGGTCAGCCTCTGCCGGGATGTCCGCATCGGCCAAAACGCTGTGATCCATGACAGGTGCGTGATAAATGACCGATGCATCATAGGCAACCGTGTCACCATTCACGCCGGTTCTGTCATTGGGGCGGATGGTTTTGGATACATTTTCCGCGATGGGGAACATCGCAAAATTCCACAGATTGGGACCGTGATCATCGAGGACGACGTCGAGATTGGCGCGAATACCTGCATAGACCGCGCGAAGGTCGGGGCGACTCGGATCGGTCGCGGATCGAAGATTGATAACCTCGTGATGATCGCACATAATGTCCGCACAGGTCCGCTGTGCATAATTACCGCGCAGTGCGGAATAGCGGGAAGTGTGCGCCTAGGCACGGGAAATGTTTTCGGAGGAAAGTCGGGCGTCTCCCACGGTTTGACGGTCGGAGATGACGTAAAGGTGGGAGCCGGGAGTATCATCCTCAAAGATACCCCTGACGGGCAAACCCTCTTCGGAGTCCCCGCTCGCCACCACATCACCGTGCTCAGGGAGCAAACAAGGGTTCGAAGGCTGCCGAAGTTGTTCGAAAAGATCACCGAGATCGAAAAGAGAATCGCGGAACTTGAAGCAACAGCAAACGATCAATAAAACGGCCGAAATGAGCGGTCGCGGGCTCTTCACCGGAGAAGAGGTCACCCTGCGCTTCAAGCCTGCCCAGCCCAACGACGGCGTCGTGTTCACGCGGAATGACGCCTCGTCCAAGGTTCGAATCCTGACGGACGTTTCCAATGTCGCCAAGCGGGCCAGACGCACCTCGCTCCGGAACGGCACCCTCGCCATCGAGACGGTTGAACACTGCCTCGCGGCGATTCACGGCCTGGGAATCGACAATATTGAGGTCGAGCTGACCGGCGGCGAGTTGCCCGGCGGCGACGGAAGCTGCCTCGACTTCGTCAACGCACTTATCGATGCCGGGATCACCACGCAGGACGCCCCGTGCAGACCGATCGTCATCCAGGATACCGTCCGCGTGGCTGATGGCGATGCCGAGGTCATTGCCGTCCCAACCGATTCACCAGCCCTCGACATCCTCTACGATCTCGACCACGGCCCAGACGGCCTCCTCGCCAGGCAAATCTACGCCATCCGACTCTCACCGGAAACTTTCCAAGCGGAGATTGCCCCGGCCCGCACTTTCCTCTTCGAAGAGGATGCCAAACAATTCCAGGCAGCCGGTCTCGGCAAGCACCTCACCTACGGCGACATCATCGTCATTGGGGATCAGGGCATCGTGGAAAACGAGTTCCGGTATCCTGACGAGTGCGTGCGACACAAAATCCTCGATCTCATCGGCGACCTGCGACTCGCGGGACACCCCATCCATGGCAAGATCATCGCGAGAAAGAGTGGACACGCGCTCAATCACGAATTCGTCCGCCGCCTTCTAGAGGCCGCGACTAGAAACGAACTCGCCCTGAAGCTGAAAGCCCCCGCCGCGATTGACGCTCAGCAACTCCGACGCATTCTCCCACACCGTTATCCGTTCCTCCTCATCGACCGAGTCCTCGAAATACAGGGGGATCGCAGGGCCGTCGGCGTCAAGAACGTTTCAATCAACGAACCGTTCTTTCAAGGGCACTATCCCGCCAGACCGATCATGCCTGGCGTCCTCATCATCGAGGCGATGGCCCAGCTCGGCGGCATTTTGCTCTCGCAAAAGCTCGAACACACCGGCAAGGTCGCCGTGCTCCTCTCCATGGACAGCGTGAAATTCCGTCGCTCGGTCGTCCCGGGCGACCAATTGATATTGGGAGCCGAAACAATCAGGGTCAAGGCTCGCACGGGACACGTGCGATGCTCAGCCCACGTGAACGACGAACTTGTCTCGCAAGCCGAAATCAAGTTCATGTTGGTAGACGCCGAACCGGCCTGATCGCAAAGTCGGCGCACGAAGCGTCAGCACCCGAGAGGAGCGCGTAGCGTCGGCCCCCCGTGGCCGACGGGAAACAAAAGGAACCTCGCCACGCTCCGCTGGTGGAAAATGAATGTAACGTCCGACGCCCGCGCCGGACAAAAACCGAACGCCGATCGTGGAAAACGGATATGCCGAAGATCGCCAATAGTGCCACTGTTCACCCCAAAGCGAACCTCGCCGACGATGTCGAGGTCGGCCCTGGCTGTTTTGTCGGCCCCGAGGTCTCTATCGGGTCGGCCTGCCGGCTCATGCCTAACTCCACCATCATGGGCAACACCACGATCGGTTCCGGAAACGTCTTCTATCCCGCGACCGTCATCGGCGCCACCCCGCAAGACCTCAAGTACGAAGGCACCAACACCCGACTGATCATCGGCGACAACAACATCTTCCGCGAAAACGTCACCGCCCACACCGGCACTGAAGTCGCGGGCGGCGTCACGGAAATCGGCAGCAACAACCAGTTCCAGGTCGGTGCCCACCTCGCCCACGATGTCAAAGTCGGCGACCACTGCATCCTCTCAAACCACGTTCAGATCGCAGGCCACGTCCACATCGAGGACCATGTCACCATCAGCGGGCTCGTTGGCGTGCAACAGTTCGTCACCCTCGGCCGGTTCTGCTTCATCACCGGCATGGCGAGGTGCACCTTCGACGCACCGCCATACATGATCTTCGGATTCGAAGGCGCCATCCAAGGCGTCAACGTCAAAGGACTCTATCGCTGGGGATTCGAGGAGCCCGAGGTCCAACAATTGAGGGACTTATTCAAGCGGCTCTACCCGAGAAAAAGCCAAGGGGTCAACCACCATCGTCTGCGGAACCTCTACGGCTTATTGCCTCCCAAACGCGGCGAAAAGAACGGCGCGGTCAGCCTCGCCCGGCGAATCCGAGATGTCGAAGCCGGTGATTCACTCGACGAGCACAGCCGCTACCTCGTCAACTTCATCAAACGATCCATTCACAACGGCGTCTACGGTCGATACCTCGAAGCGCTCCGACGGGACGACAGCGCCGTAAAAGCAAAATTCTACAACGGTCAAACCGGACCCAACGGAGGCAACGGCCAGTGACGGATTCTCCCTTGCCCGTCGCGGTGGTCGGCGTCGGTCATATGGGCCGACACCACGCGCGTCTATACCACGAGCTACC
>CAZTAR010000285.1:0-6459 GCA_964611695.1 uncultured Planctomycetaceae bacterium
TCGTGCCCAGGCCGGACATCTTGAACCCGCCGAACGGCTGACGGTCCACGCGCGACACCGTGATCTTTCGATTCACATAGAGACACCCCACCTGTAACCGGCGCTTGGCCATCTCGATGCGTTTGGGGCTTCGCGAAAACACGCCGCCGGCAAGGGCATAATGTGTCCCGTTGGCGATCTCGATCGCTTGTTCAAAACTTTCCGCCCGGATCACCGACAGGATCGGCGCGAGCACCTCCTCTTGTGCGATGGTCGCGCCAGGTGGTACGTCGACGAAGATCACCGGCGAGACGAAGTATCCGCCCGACGCGTCTTTGCCACCTTGCTCGGAGAACTGCTCTCCGCCGAGAACACACTTCGCCTCCTTCTTGCCTGCCGCGATGAATCGCCGCGCCGCCTCCATCGCGTCCACGTTAATCAACGGACCGACCGTCGTGCCCGGCGCCTCCGCCGCTGCCGGTCGGATTCCCCCCGCGGACTCCGCCAGCTTAGCGACATAATCGTCATAGATGTCGGACAGCACGATCACCCGTGAACACGCCGTGCACTTCTGCCCCGAATAATGAAACGCCGACGCGATCGTTGCTTGGACAGCGCCGTCCAGGTCCGCGTCGTCATCAACGATGATCGCATTCTTCGCACCCATCTCCGCGACAACGTGCTTGAATTCATTCCGCTCCGGCGAAACCAGCCGGCAGTTCTCGACGATCCGCCGCCCGACCGATTGCGAACCCGTGAACGCGACCATGTCCACGTCGGGGTGCTTGACGAGCAACTCTCCCACTTCCGCACCGTGGCCCGGCACAAAGTTCAACACGCCCGGCGGCAGGCCGGCCTCGATCAAAATCTCCGCAACGGTTGCGCCGCAAATCGACGCCGAACCGGCCGGCTTCATCACGACTGTATTGCCCATCACGAGGGCCGCCGCCGCCATTCCTGTCAGCAGCGCCATCGGGAAGCAGAACGGACTGATCACCGCCACGACACCGCGCGGGCCGTAGAAGTACACATTCGTCTCGCCGGGGTAATCCCTGCGTCGCGATCGCGCATCCAGACGCATGGCCTCCCACGCGTAGAATCGCAGGTAGTCAATCGCCTCCATAATGTCGCCGGACGCCTCGCGCCACGTCTTGCCGACCTCGTAGACCAACAGTGCCGCCGCATCGAAACGCTTCTCGTGGAGGAGGTCCGCCGCCCGATCCAACACCATAGCCCGCTGTTCAACTGATTGCTCAGACCAGGCGGACGCGGCTCTGCGCGCGGCGGCTACAGCGCGATCGACCATCGTGCCATCACAGCGCGCGGCGCGTCCGACGATCTCGCCTGGAGCCGAAGGGTTCACCGAATCCAACCATGCCTCACATCGCACGGCCGCATTATCAATGATCGCCGGATATTCACTGCCGAAGCGAGAGCGAGTCGACTGCAACGCCTGCTCCATCGATCGGCGGTTCTCGTCTCGCGAAAAATCAACTTCAGGTTCGCTCACGAAAGGCGTGTTCATCTCTGAGTACTCATCTGGGTCCTGAATATAGGGTTGTGGCAACGGCTTTTCGGGAAGAAGGGATTGTTCGCTGGGGTCCGACAGCAGGGCGTCAATGGCTACACCCTCACCAAAACTCTGCCGGAGGAATGATTCGTTGGCCGTGTTCTCAATCAGGCGGCGAATGAAATAGGCCATGCCGCTCATCTGGTCACCGACCGGAGCGTACACCCGCAAACGCTGCCGCATCGCAACCAACGCGCGCTTCAAGGGCTCGCCCATGCCGGTAAGCATCTGGAATTCAAGCGTTCGCGGGGGTAGTTCGAGCGCCTCCTCCAAAGCCAGGGCTTTCGCAATCGATCGAACATTGTGGCTGGCAAACGCGGGGCGGACGATGTCGGCGTTCGCCAACATCAGCCGCGATACCCGCTCAAACGCAACGTCGGACTCCCACTTCTGCCGGAATAGGGGCATCGGGAGACCTGTGCGAACCGACGCGGCCGCTTCCGAATCCCAGTAGGCGCCCTTGACCAGTCGGATTGTGATCGGCACGCCGCGTTTGCGGGACCAGTCGATCAAATCCGCCACATCCGGCTCGCCCTCCGGCATGTAGGCCTGAATCACGATCCCGCAGTCCGGCCAATTGCGGAACTCCGGTTCCGACAGAACCTCTTTGAACAGCGCGAGCGTGATGTCCTTGACCGCGTAATGCTCCATGTCGATGTTCAGGAAGCACCCCGTATCCCGGGCTGCCCGCATCACCGGCCGAAGACGATCCAGCACGGCGTCCTTCGTGCCGGCGGGATCGATCGCGTCAAACTTCGTGACGATCGCGCTGAGCTTCAGGGAGATGTTCACGCGAGGCAGCGGGCCCCACGGAGCTTCGTCCAACACCGGGGCCGGAAGCCAGCCACGCGCTCGTTCGCTCATCTCGCGGATCAGCCGAATGTAGTGTTCCTGGTGTCCCCGCGCCACGCGGTCCGCGATGACAGTCTCCCCCAGCACATCCAGCGTAAAAGCCATCCCGCGTCGCCGATGCCCTAGCACCGCGGCAATCGCCTCATCCGAGGTCGCCCCGGCGACAAACTGCCTGGCCATGATCCCGCATCCGAACTGAGCCGCCGAAGCGACCAGCTTGGCGTATGCGGAATTCGGCGATCGGAAAGCCAACGCAAGCCGCAAGGCCAGCGGCAGAGGCTGTCGGCCATTACCCGATTCGCCTCGACGACCGATGCCTTGTTTGTCCATATACTCCGCAAAGTGCCGGGCGACCGCCTCGCGATCCCGTAAGGAGGGCATCACCTCCGTGAATCGGAACAAGCGGAGTTTCAGGTCATCGTCCCGCGTCAACCAGTTCATGGCGTGCTGCTGCCAACACTCCATCGTGAAAATCGACGGCGCTGCACGCTCGGCACGTGCGAAGATTTCCTCACCGATCCGCTTCGTTGCGGCTTCCAGGGATTGAGATTCGATGTGTGTCATGTGCCTATCAAGTCTAAACCTAGCCGCAGTTTACCGCGAGTGCTGAAGCCTTCAACCGTTGCAAGGAGCGTGCCGGTCCAATAGACTTGCCCAACATGTGTATCCGAAACCAACCAAGAGAACGAGCCAACCGTGTTGCGAGCCTGTCGAGCCTGCCAGGCCTGCCAAGTTTTCTGAGCCTGTCGAACCTGTCGATGGTGTCTGGCCTGGGTATCTTATGTCTCGTCGCCCTTGCCTGTGACGACAAACGCCGCCACCTTCCTTCAGAGGCGATACAGACCGCCGACGTCGCATCCCCGCTTGCGCAAACAGCTTCGCCGGATGAGGTTGCCCGGGCTTTTCTGACTGCCTTAAGAGATGTGCAACATGCCCGCGCGCATGGTCTGGGCCTTCCAGAAAAAAAGCGACAGTATGACGAAGCCATGGGCACCCTCAAAAGCCTTACGGCCTCAAAGACGATTCACCAAGATATCACCCAAACCCTTCGCACGTCACTTCCGAGGGATGTTTCGGAGGGTGCGGCAGTCACCACGGCCATGGAATCCTGGGTATCGATGCTCGCCTACTATGTGGACGGTTTCCATTTAGACAGCATCAGGGTCGGGCAACCCTCCAAGGTCGAGCCTCAGGATCTCACTGTCTATCTGCAGGCCGAATCACCGGAAGATGTACGGCGAATCCGTGAATTGAGAGAAGCCATTCGAGAAAAGGGAAACTCGCCCCCCGGAAGCCCTGGATCGACCACCGCTTCGGCCAACAACGCCGGGACTCTCCGAGAACAAGCGCTCGCCCTCGATCCACCCATCGCGCTTCCCCTCTCAGTCCTGATCAGGCTTCACCTCACACTCGAGGAGAAGGCTTGGCGTGTTCGGTCGGTTACACTGAGTCCTCCCCCAAGCCCTTTGCCAATCCAAGCTCCGATGGTCGCGCCAACGCCCGCTGAAGGCTCCACACCGTCAAAAAACACTTAAAGGGCAATGGCCCCAGCAAGCGACCTCTTGCTCGCAACGGTCCCACAAGGCGCGAATTCCAGGCTTACTCCAGAACCACCTATCGTGGTACCGGGGTGGGACCGGCAGATATCAGATTAGCATAATCCGAAAAAATCTCTGAATCGAGATCCCCATTGATTTGAGATCATCAACGAATATGGAAGAAAGAAAAAAAGGGCGAGTCCGCCTCGCACTCGGACTCGCCCACACACAACCGACCCATTTCTGGGCCTGGCACGTTTGAACCAAGGATGCCTTGCCAGAGGCCTCACATGGGGGATGTCTGTCGCTCCTTGCGACGATATGAGTAGAAGCATCAAACATGCCAGAACCGTATGCTGTTTTCCCCAATATCCCCCATACTGCCGTAACACTAGCAATGACAACATGTTGTGGGTTATGATAAAGCCGAGTTAGTCTCTCAATTGAAAGGCGGGGAGGAGAAAACGTCCGAATTGGGGGCACTGCACCAGTTTACGTTTCGTTTCTTGGGCACAATACCCCATCCCGACCCAACTTGAATACCGCTCTGAAGATGACTTTCGCCGTGGTGGGGGTATAGAATCGGCAGCGAGATTCGAAGGGGAGGAGCCCAGCCATTTGGGAATCTTAGTGGGGGGAGGGCTCCATCGAGCGAGGGGATTAAGAGATGAAACGAAGGATCTTCTTATGCCTGATCGGCGGGTTGGCGATCATGTCCAGCCTGGGGGCCGATGGTTGTCTTGTCGTACCCATTGAATTGGGACCGCCATCGCCGGCGATTATCCCGACCAATCCGAATGAAGAAACGTTGCTCCGCACATTCACGGTTGACCTCCGCGACTTCCCTGAGACAGCGATGCTGAACTGGGAGTTCGGTGACGGGACGATGGTCGCGAACCTTCCCGTGGCCTCGGGCCGGATCGTGACACACGAGTTTTCACGGGCTGGGACTTTCTCGGTGAGCGTGCATCTGTTTACCGCCAAGGATTGGATCGATGCGCGCGGATCGAGCTTGATCGCGAGCGGAAGCCTGCCCATCAAGGTCGTCGCACCGAACAAGCTGCCGACTGCGGTTTTCGTCGTCGAGGATATCGTGGACGAGAGCGAACAGATTGTCGGCCTGGCGAAGCGATTCTCCGCGTCTGGAAGCAGCGACCGTGACGGTTCGATCGAATCCTATCTGTGGGACTTTGGGGATGGCTCAACGGCCACGGGTGAGACGGTCGACCACACGTATGCGCGGAGTGGCCGATACGTCGTGCGACTGACGGTCAAGGATGATCGCGGCGGAAAGGATAGCACCACGCGGACGGTATTGGTGAACACACTTCCTGTGGCGAGCTTCACGTTCGAGGAGGATCCGAATGATGCCCTGCAATTCACCTTCGACGCGAGCGGCAGTTCGGATGCGGATGGTGTGATCACGTCGTATCTGTGGGATTTTGGGGACGATACCGTCGAGGGGACGGGACAGATCGTGACTCACCGGTATGTCGTTCCGGACGACTACACGGTCGTGTTGACGGTAGTGGACGAATTCGGCGCCACGATCTCAACTTCTCGGATTGTGAACGTGACGGGCAGCGAGCCATTTGTCCGGTCGATATCCCCGGCTTCGGGTGAGATTGACACAGTGGTCTCCGACGCGGTGATTGACGGTGAGAACTTCGAAGTCGGCCTGTTGGTTCGACTGGTTCGCGGCGCGACAACGATTGACGCCACCTCGGTGAGCGTGGATAGCGAAACGACGATTCATGCGGACTTCGATCTGAGCGGCGCCGAGTTGGGCGATTACACGGTTGTGGTGGAGAATCCCGATACCACGACGGCGGAGTTGCTTGACGGTTTCCGCGTGGTGACACCGAATTTGGTGCGTCTCACGACGAGCATGGGCGATATGCTGTTTGAACTGGTGGACGATGCTCCCATCACGACGGAGAACTTTATCCAATACGTGGAAGGCGGCTTCTACGACGGGACGATCTTCCACCGAGTCGTGATCGATTTCGTCGTGCAAGGCGGCGGGCAACTTCCGGACGGCAGTACGCCGGAGGGTCTGCGCGACCCCATCCAGAACGAGTTTAGCCCGGATCGGAGCAACGTTCGCGGGACGGTGGCGATGGCGAAGGTGGGAGGCGACCCGGATTCGGCGACCTCGCAGTTCTTCGTGAACCTGGCGGACAACTCGGAGAACCTCGACAACCAGAACGGCGGGTTCACGGTGTTTGCCTATGTGATCGAAGGAATGGATGTGGCGGACGCCATCTCACTGGTCGAGGTTGATGCCAATGACAAACCAGTGGAAGACGTGTTGCTGATCAAGGCGGAGCGGGAATAGCCCGTTCAGCTCTGATGGGTATCACCGGAGCCCTGAACACACAAGTCGCACGACTCAAGCCCACGGATTGTGATCCGTGGGCTTGTTTTCGCGCGAAGCCGGCTTGTTCAAGCTGGCATCTGTGCGGTCGTTAACCCGGCATTTTCCCCGGGAATAGTGTGAGCGGTTTGTCCGGCGGGCGG
>CAZTAR010000286.1:0-6419 GCA_964611695.1 uncultured Planctomycetaceae bacterium
GATTCAGAACGGGTGGGCGGTCAGGCTGTGAATGCCTGCCCAGCGCCTGCGTCTTTTTCCCCCACGGCGTGCGCGCAATCCCCCTTCCTGAAACAACGCGGGCGTGCCTTGCCCCTCACGCGTTTGCCGGCGATGAACTCGTGCGATACCCCAACCTGGCATGTGAGATAAACTTTTCTAACACCAAGATGTGTTTCGGCACACTGAGAAACAAGGCCCTCGCAGCCTTCAATCGTCCGGTCATTGTCCGCTTTGATTGTGCTGATGTCGTAATTGTGTGTATAATGACCCCCTGGCGAGCCGATCCTGTTGAGTGCACTTTTTCTAGGAGTCGTCAAGATGCTTCCACGAGCTCTCATGGTTGGATTGGCTGTTAATTTCATAATTACCGGACTCGCGAACGCACAGATATCGCCGGGCGATATGAATTGCGATGGCAAGGTGGACGGCCTTGATATCCCCCTATTCGTCGAATGCGTGCTCAACGACCACTGCGATCACTGCCCGCCGGACGGAATGGTCTCCATTCCTGGCGGCGTATTCGAGATGGGCGACGCAATTGACGGAATGTCTGAGAGCCTACCTGTGCATCTGGTGAATGTGGACACGTTCTTCATGGATGCTCACGAGGTGACTAATCAGCAGTACGCCGATGCGCTGAACTGGGCTTGGACGCAGGGCGGGCTGATCGAGGTGACCACCGGCGTGGTCCACAAGGCCGGCGGCCAAACCGGCTATCCATACTGCGATACGACGGCTGGCCCGTCAGGCAGTCGAATCACCTGGAATGGCAATGTCTTCGGCGTCGCCACCGGCAAGGAAGACCACCCGATGGTGGCGGTGCGTTGGTACGGCGCGGTTGCGTATTGTAACTGGCGCAGCGCGATGGAAGGGATGCCGCTGTGCTATGACCTTGATACCTGGACCTGCGATTTTGACGTAGCGGGTTTTCGTTTGCCGACCGAAGCGGAGTGGGAGAAGGCTGCGGGTTGGGACCCGATGGAGGGGCGACATTACCGTTTCGGCGAGCACACCGACGGCTGCGGCCCCACGTGTCTGGACGGCCGGCGGGCAAACTACGTGAATAGCGGCGATCCGTTCGAAGGCGTTGACCCACCAGAAACAACGCCGGTGGGCTATTACGATGGCAGCAACCACGGCGGCGTCTATCAGACACAAGACGCGAAAAGCTACTACGGTTGCTACGATATGAGCGGGAACGTCTGGGAGTGGTGTTACGACAGGTACGGGTCGTACGCTCTTTGCGACCCATCCCCTTGTGACAATCCCCACGGACCCACGATCGGTTTGAACCGAATTCTGCGCGGAGGCGGCTGGTACAACGTTCCAACTGCCGGCCGCTCAGCCTTTCGCTACGAGCAGACGCCGGACATGGGCAGCAGCACCTTCGGCTTCCGGTGTGCGCTGATGGAGCCGTAATACTGTTGCGAACTCTCGCGAGACAAGGTTACGCTGGTACGAGAATCCCTTCTCGCACCAGTCTGGAGCCCTGCTACTCCCCCGCCAGCGACCGATAATGGGTAACCCATGCGAAGCTTGGCAGAGCGGATCTTCTCCAAACGCCGAAAGCGGCGATTGCTAGGGATCTCTCGAATACCTGACGTGCAATCCCAGGCCGAATCGTGTACGCTCAGCCACGTTAATAGCCATAAGTGTGGCTGGGTAAAGCTGATCCGGGAATCGTCGGTTTGGTCTGTTGGCGCAGAGGCGGACCGGTTGACGGTGAAAGACTTGAGCTGCCAGGAGGCGACGGATTCCCTCGTTGAGTGCTCTTCAGCGGAATCCTGGGGGACACGCGGTGCTGGACCGCGCGTGACCTGCTGATCCCGCTGGAGAGGCGTCGGTACATGGGTAGGAATCTCGAATATCGCCCGCAAGAATCCGCCGTTCTCATTGTGGGCAACTATGGTTCGGGGAAGACCGAGGTCGCCGTCAATCTGGCGATCCGGCTCTCAGGGCAAACGCGCGTCTCCATCGCCGATCTCGATGTCGTCAATCCGTATTTCCGATGCCGTGAGGCCCGTAACGAGATGGAGCGGTTCGGCATTCGCGTCATCAATCCGGACAATGAGTACGTTGCCGCTGATCTGCCGATCATCCTGCCGGAAATCCGGGGCGCGATTCGAGGTGGCGAGGGTGTCTTGATCGGCGATGTCGGCGGTGACGATGTGGGGGCGAGAGTGCTGGGTTCGCTCGCGGACGCCTTCGTGGACACCCCCTACGCGATGCTCCAAGTCATCAACGCAAAACGACCCTTCACGGAGACGGTGGATGGCTGCCTCAAGATCAAAGATGAAATCGAGGCGGCTTCCAGATTGCGCATCACTGCGTTAATCTCCAACACGCATCTACTGGAGGAGACGGATTCGGCGACCGTGCTTGACGGCCTCCGGCTGGCACGCGAAGTGCAGGATGCCGCGGGTCTGCCGATCGCCTTCGCCACCGCCAACGAGGAATTGCGAGGCGAGCTTGAGGCGAAGATGCCCGACACGCCCGTCCTCTGGATCAAGCGACGGATGCTACCGCCGTGGAAGTTGAAAAGCATGACCGACCGGGCCGAGCGGGTGCTTGGCAGAGATCCCGGCTTAACAGGGAGCGGACCCGCAGGGAATGGCCTCGCAGGTAATGGCTCCCGCCGGGAATGAGGTGAGCAGGTATGCCGAAAATCGTCGTCGATGAGAAACGATGCAAGGGCTGCGAGCGTTGTGTGGAGGCCTGTCCACAGGGTGTGATTGCGATCTCGAAGAAGCTCAACGAGAAAGGCTACTTCGTCGCAACGCCCTCTCATCAGCCCCGCTGTTTGGGGTGCATGCTCTGTGCGATTAATTGTCCTGATGTCGCGATCGAAGTATTCGTACACGGGACGCAGTACCAGTTCTTCAGCTACTGAGCGGGACTGGATAATGGATGGACAGTTGACTCTCAAAGGTAAACAGTTTCCGGTCCCGGGTGCCACTGGCGGCTTGCCCGCCAGTGATGGTCCGATTGAACGACACACTGGCGGACAAGCCGCCAGTGGCACCCACACGGTTCAGGACTTCTGCCTGCCTGGCTAGTGAGGTTGGACGGTATCATGGCCAAGGTTCTCATGAAGGGATGCGAAGCAATCGGCGAGGCCGCGATTCGTGCCGGCTGCCGCAACTTCTTCGGCTACCCGATCACACCGCAGACCGAGGTTCCCGAATACCTCGCGAAGCGATTCCCCGAGGTGGGCGGTATCTTCGTGCAGGCGGAGAGCGAAGTCGCCGCGATCAACATGCTCTACGGCGGCGCGGGAGTCGGCAAGCGCGTGCTGACGACATCATCAAGCCCCGGAATCAGCCTCATGGCCGAGGGTGTGTCGTACATTGCCGCTTCACACTTGCCGGTGGTTCTCGTCAATATCGTTCGTGCGGGTCCCGGTCTCGGCGGCATCCTGCCAGCCCAGTCGGATTACCTTCAGGCGACCAAGGGCCACGGACACGGGGACTACAAGATTCTCGTCCTCGCGCCCTCCTCCGTCCAGGAGGCGGTAAGTCTCATTTACGAGGCATTTGATCTTGCGGACAAGTACCTGATGCCGGTGATGGTGATGGGGGACGGCATGATCGGTCAGATGATGGAGCCCGTCGAGTTCCCGCCGGAGCGATCTCTCGACGATCTGCCGGACAAGCCATGGGCCGCCAACGGCGCCAAGGGCCGCAAGCCGAACATCATCAACTCGCTCTACCTCAAAGAGGATGAGTGCAACGCGAACAGTTGGAAGCTCAAGAAGCGATACGACCTCATCGAGAAGACGGAGAAGCGGTCGGAGAGTTACGCCTGCCGCGGCGACAAGCTGGACCTGTTGATGGTGGCCTACGGAACAATGGCCCGAATCTGCAAAACGGCGGCGGACGAAATCATAAAGACGGACAAGAAGAAGATCGGCGTCTTTCGCCCCATCACGCTTTGGCCGTACCCGTATGAGGCCTTGGCAAAAGAGGCGAAAAAGGCGAAACGCGTGCTCGTTGTCGAGATGAGCATGGGACAGATGGTCGACGACGTCAAGCTCGCCCTGCTCGGGACTAAGCCGATCGGTTTTTACGGTGAAGCGGGCGGCATCGTACCGTCGCCGGACGACGTCGCGGCGAAGATCAGAGAATTGATCAAAGGCTGATCGCTAAAAGCTGTTAGCTGTTAGCTATTGGCCTTACACAGGCGGCCGAACGCTGCAACGTTGAGAAGCCAAGTGATTCTCAACGGAGGAGCCTGAAATGAAAAAAGTTTTCGCGTACCCGGAATCGCTGACGGCCAGCCCGACCCACTATTGCCCAGGCTGCACGCACGGCACGATTCATCGCCTTGTCGCGGAGGCGATGGACGAACTCGGTTTGCGCGAGCGGACCGTCGGCATCGCCCCCGTGGGCTGCTCCGTCCTGGCCTACAACTATTTCAACTGCGACATGTTCGAGGCGGCACACGGCCGCGCCCCCGCCGTTGCAACCGGTGCAAAACGCTGCCGGCCGGACCTGATCGTCTTCACCTATCAAGGCGACGGAGACCTTGCGTCGATCGGCACGGCCGAAATCATCCACGCCGCCAATCGAGGCGAACGGATCACCGTCATCTTCGTCAACAACGCCATCTACGGCATGACGGGTGGGCAGATGGCGCCGACGACCATGCCGGGCCAGATCACAACAACATGTCCCTTTGGACGAAACACCGAACACGAAGGGTACCCGATTCGGGTGATGGAACTGATCAACACGCTGACAACGCCCGCGTTTCTCGCGCGTGTCTCGTCTCACACCCCACTTCGTGTGATCGAAGCCAAGCGTGCGATTCGTGAGGCTTTCCGGCTTCAGGCCGAAGGTACCTGCTTCTCCATGGTTGAGGTGCTCTCCATCTGCCCGACGAACTGGGGGATGACGAGTTCCGAGTCGAACCAATGGTTGGAGAATACGATGCTCCCCTACTACCCCCTCGGCGTGTTCAAACATCCCGATCCCACGAAGATGCCAGCCAGCCTCGCCTGCGTGACCGCCCAATCAGCCGCACTCGCCCAACCACAGGGAGGAATGTGAGATGCAGTCTGAAGTGATTATGTCCGGTTTCGGTGGGCAAGGGTTGATGCTGATTGGCAAGCTCCTCGCCTATGCCGGGCTTGAAGAGGGCAAGGAAGTCACCTGGCTCCCGTCTTACGGCCCGGAGATGCGCGGCGGTACAGCGAATTGCACCATCGTTGTCGGGGACAAGCCGATCGGTTCTCCGCTCATCACTTCGCCCAAAGCCGCAGTCGTGATGAACCTGCCTTCCCTCGAAAAGTTTGCCCCCATGCTCCGGAAGGACGGCCTCCTCGTCATCAACAGCTCGATGATTCCTGGGAACTCCGACCGAATGGACATCCGCTCGTTCCGCATTCGCGCCGACGACCTCGCCACCGAACTGGGCAACAGGCGATCGGCCAACCTCGTCATGCTCGGAGCTTACATCGGACTCGACGAAGTCGTCTCGCACAAGGTGCTCCTCAAAGCAATCGAAAAGACCTTCGCTAAGAAAAAGCAGTTCCTCGACGTCAACCGCAAGACCTTCCTGAAGGGTTACGAACTCGCGAAGGCAGGGAAGAGTGATGGATAAGACTTGTATAGACCCGAAGAAGACCCAGAAGATCATCGAGCACTACCCGGAAGGTGATTCGACGGTCCTCATTCACGGACTCCAGGACATTCAGGCGGAGTTCGGGTTCGTCCCGTGCGAAGCAGTCGAGCAACTCTGCCAGCGCATTGGCGTTCCGTTGAGTAAGGCGTTTTCCGTCGCCACGTTCTACAAGGCCTTCAGCCTGCAACCCAAGGGCGATGTCATCGTTCGCGTCTGCACGGGAACCGCCTGCCATATTCGCGGCGCCCAGACGCTGGTGGACGAACTGTGTACCGCCTTCGATATCGCGCAGGGCGAGACGACCGAAGACCACAAGCTCACGATCGAAACGGTGAACTGCGTCGGTGCCTGCGCCATGGCGCCCGTTGTCTCCATCGACGGCGAATACCACGGGAACGTCCAGCCGGGTTCCCTGACCAGGAAGCTGCAAGGTGGAAAGTAAACCCATGCGTATCAACAGTGTGAAGGTCCTCCAGAGCACGGCCAAGAAGGCACGGGACCAGCTCGCCGCAATCCAGACCGAGGTGCTCGTCTGCGCGGGAACGGGGTGCCTCGCGAATGGGAGCCTCAAAGTCATCACCGCCCTTGAACAGGCGATTCGACGGCGGAAGCTTGATGTCAAACTGAAGCTCGCTCTCAAGACCACCGGATGCCACGGCTTCTGCGAGAAAGGGCCGCTCGTTGTCATCCAACCCAAGGGCATCTTCTACAAGGGCGTGAAAAAGCCTCAGGACGTCAAGGAGATCGTCGAGAAAACCCTGGTCGGCGGCGAGGTC
>CAZTAR010000287.1:0-6410 GCA_964611695.1 uncultured Planctomycetaceae bacterium
CTATCAGAACAACACGATCATTCGCCGCGCTGCACTGAACTCGGGCGTCAAGCGCGTGGGGTATCCGATTCTTACTTACATCGATTCAGGAAATCCCCTTGACGATGCCGTGATGGCGGGAATCGAGATCGCCAAGTACGGGGGAATGGCCTTCCTGCCCGCCTTCGACCCCGCCGACTTCACACCCCTGCTGACCCTTCGGCAAAATATCTTCACCGACCCGCAGAAACCGATCCAGGTCGAGCCGAAGGTCTATCCCATCGGCGAGCCAGACGCCAGCAGTCCTGTGTTCGTAACGACGAACTTCTCGCTCACCTTTTTCATCGTCTCCGGCGAGATCGAAAACTCCGGCATTTCGGCATGGCTTGTCGTGCCCGAATGCGAAGGCCTCAGCGTCCTGACCGCATGGGCGGCCGGGAAGTTCGGCGGTGACAAGATCGGCGCCTTTGCCAAGGAACGAGACCTGGAAGGACAAGTCCGCAGCCGCAAGATTGTCATCCCCGGTTATGTGGCACAAATCTCCGGCGAGCTTGAAGAGGCGCTGCCGGGGTGGGAAGTGATCGTCGGCCCCCAAGAGGCGGGCGACATCGAGAGCTTCGTCAAGAACGTGCTGGGCGCTGCCTGATGTCCCATGTGACGGTTTCTCGCCATGCCCGAATAGCCTGAGAAGGCGCAATTCTCAGTACTGGTATCATTTGGGTGCCACGGGCGGCGTGTCCGTCCGTGCCAGCACTGGCAGCAAGCTGCCAGTGGCATCCCTCTACGAAACGATACCAGTACCCAATTCTCCAATAAAGGCGTCATCCTTCAATAAACGCAACCTAATCGACCTTCTCGGCCGATTTACACAGCAGTGGTAAACGATTGAACGTCGCGCCGGCACCCAAACCCGCGCAGGTCAGAGTTTGCCCCGAAGATGGAGCAATCAAACCATGGTCAAGTCATCAGTGTTCGGCGATTTCCTTGCATTCCTCCGGCACGAGCGGAAGTGGTGGATCATCCCAGTGGCGATTGCGGTCCTGGTCGTCGGCGGCCTCTTGGTTTTGAGTTCGTCCACGGCGGCGGGCCCGTTCTTGTACCCCCAGATGTGATCGCAGGTCCACCAAGAGGCCAGACCATCGGAAAGTACGATCACGACTATTCCTCTGCCCAATACTGTCCCATCGACAAAACCGAATAGACCTTCCTTCCCAAGAGACGTTTCGTGTTCTTCTCATCTCTACATCTGGTGGGCGTTCCACAGACCATCGAAAGAAAAAGGGCTGTTGAGACCACGCCGCTCCTGTTGTTTTGAATCCGGAACGCGGATTGTGCAACAATCTGCTGGTACCCCTTCATCTTGTATTAGCGGGCTGTTTGGGCTAGAATCCACTGGATTAGGTATTCGGTGGCAGCAGGGCCGATCCTCCGACTATCCCCTCATGCTCGACTGTCACAACCTGGCGGGCGTTTGTTTACCGGCGTCGAACCCGATGCCGCATTCTCCTACTGGAGGTCTCGAAAATGAACGGCGCTCGGTCCGCCATCATCTTCATCGCCTCGGCGATCATCTGTTCCGTCATTTCGGCAAACGTCCTCGCCGATCCACCTTCCACTTATGATCTTCGCAACTACAGTCGCGTCACCTCGGTCAAGAGCCAGACCGGCGGTACCTGCTGGACGCATGGTGCGATGGCCGCAATGGAGAGTAACCTTCTAACCACCGGGGCTTGGTCCGCGGCTGGGGAGTGGGGGTCGCCGAATTTGGCCGAGTATCACCTCGATTGGTGGAATGGTTTCAACAGCTTCAACAACGACGACCTCGACCCGCCGACAGGAGGCGGTCTAACGGTGCATAACGGTGGCGACTACCGTGTCACCGCGGCCTATCTGGCCCGTGGAGAAGGCGCCGTTCGGGATTGGGACGGTCAATCCTACGAGGAACCCCCCCTTCGGACCCTCTCAAGCTATCACTATTACTATCCTCGACACATCGAATGGTACGTCGCGGAAACCGACCTCAGCAACATCGACACGATCAAGAACGCCGTCATGACCCACGGCGCTGTGGGAACGTGCCTATGTTCTGACGGCCAGTTCATATCCTCTTACGAACACTACCAGCCCCCCAGCAGCTTGCTCTTACCGAACCACGCCGTGGCAATCATCGGCTGGGACGACAACCGAACCACCGAGGCGCCCCTGAATGGCGCGTGGCTCTGCAAGAACAGTTGGGGGTCGTCCTGGGGATTCAGCGGCTACTTCTGGATATCCTACTACGATAAATGGTGTGGTCAGCATCCCGAGATGGGCGCTGTCAGTTTCCAGGATGTCGAACCCATGGCCTACGAGCGGGCCTATTACCATGATTACCACGGTTGGCGCAATACCAAAACCGACGCCGACGAGGCTTTCAACGCTTTCGTCGTCCAGGAGAACCAGAAGCTCACCGCAGTCAGTTTTTATACGGCTGCCGAAAACGTATCCTACACAGTCACAATCTACGATCGCTTCGAGGGCGACTCCTTGTTGGATGCTCAGACGACAAAGTCGGGCAGTTTCCAGCATTCGGGTTTTCATACGGTCGATCTGGACAATTCTTTTATCCTGCTGCCGGGCGACACATTCTACATCTATCTCTCGCTCTCACAGGGCGGACACCCTTATGATTGCACGTCGAATATTCCCGTGCTGCTGGGCGCGACCTCACGGGCAATCGTACAGTCCACGGCGGCTCCCGGAGAGAGCTTATACAAGAGCGGCGCCAACTGGCTTGATCTCAACGATTTCAACAACACCGCGAATTTCTGCATCAAGGGCCTGACGATTCCGGCCAACCCGAACGACTGCAATGACAACGGCACGCTCGACATCTACGAGTTGGCTGGCAACGACTGCAACGCAAACGGTGAGTTGGATGACTGCGAGTTCGGCGGCTCGGTAGACTGCAACGACAATCAGAACCCTGACCTGTGCGATCTGTATCAGGGAATCAGTCTGGATTGCGATGGCGACCTTGTGCCGGACGAGTGTGAGCCGGACGCCTGCTGGCCGACACCGGAGACCATGTCGTTCGAGACAGATCCGGACGGATTGCCCACCCCAATCAGCACGACCGAAATCTCCATGACCGCGTCCCAGGCGGAAGACCCCTCCGGCGTTCAGTACTACTTCCTGGGCTTCGGCGCGGCCCACACCAGTGGGTGGCAGCTATCAAGGACCTATGTGGACCAGAACCTGCCCAAGAATTCCCCTTGTGAGTATTACGTCAAGGCAGCCGATCTGGCCGAACCGACGCCCCATGAAACGGAATACTCGCCGCCTCACTACACCTCCACGCTGATTGAAGCGCCGGCCGAAATCACCTTCGGATTGATCAAGGAGACCTCAATAGAAGTCTTCGCTTGGCATGATGAAGAGGTGGGTGGTATCTTCACGGGCATCACATCCTACGACTCAGGGCTGTTTTTCGAAGTCACCATGCTTGACGGCACGCCGGTCGGCGGTGGCGATGCAAACACCTGGGTGCAAAACACCTCACAATCCATTGTCGCGACCGGGCTGTCAGCAGATACGACATACAGGTTCCGCGTGAAGTCGCGCAACCAAAGGGCCGTCGAAAACCCCTGGTATCCCCTGGATGATCCGGCGCCTGATTACATCTTGCAGGCAACCGCCGGCGTCCCCACATGCGGATATTCATTCGGCGACATCAACGGTGACACTTATGTTAATGGTGAGGACATCGCCGGATTCTTACGGGCGAAGTTGGAACTGCCGGAAGAGCCGGGCGAGGATTACCTCTGCGCCCACACAGACGGCAACGACCTCCAAGACGACATCGACGACTTCATCGTGGCCCTGCTGAATTAGGACACCGTTTCAGTCGTCCCTATGGAAACCGCAGCCGAGCGCCCCGCCGCAACATCTCCGTCGGGTAGAGCGTACCCCGCCAAAGCATCCCGCCGCGTCTCACGGTCAACCAGCCCGCGCGGAGCAGGATGGCAACAGCCATGATGGTCGCGACCGGGACAAGCAGCGCCGGCCACCAGGGGCGGCCAAACGAGATGCTTGGGATGAGCTGTGCCACCACAGCCAAAACGACGACGCCTGCCGCAACGGCCTGCAATACAGGGTGTCCGATCGCGAACAGGCCCACAAATGGCGAAAGCTCGAGTATCAGCATCGCGAAGCAGATCGCCACGAGTCGCACGACGCTGAAGCCCGCGAAGCTCGCCAGTGTTGCCTTCTCCGCGCCACGAGCCATGTCCATCAGGGATTCGTACCAACGCACACCCACAAAGCCGTGCCCGTTCATAACGCCACTTCGCGCGCCGTGTTCTTTGAGCATCTGACCGAGGGCCAGATCGTCAACCACGTCAAATCGAAGTCCCTCGAAACCCGGCGTTCGCGCAAGTGCATCCGCCCTGACAAGGTTGAACGCCCCGACGCCGACGGCCGCCCGGGACCGTGGATTGGCGATGGCGTGGGGTCGAACAGCAATGCTGAAGGTCCGCAGAAACAACGCCATGGCGATGTCGAGCATGCGCGTTCCGTGACGTAAATCAGGAAGCACCGCGAGATGGTCGAGGCCGTTCTGCTCGCAGTAGGTAATCGCACGCGTCAGCGTGCCGGGGGCCAAGTGCACGTCGGCGTCGCTGAAGAGCAACCACTCCCCGGTCGCAAGCTGCGTTCCACGATGTAACGCGTGGACCTTACCGAGCCAGCCGTCAGGTAAATCATCGATGTGCAAGACATTCAGACGATTGTCTGTTTCGGCAAATCGCTCCGCCAGTTCGCCAGTTTCATCCGTGGAGCGGTCATTGATGAAAAAGAAATCGGCGTTCGTATAGCCCTCGTCCAGCCGAGACTGCATAGCCTCCCCAAGCTGGTCCGCCTCGTTGCAGGCCGGAACAATGTGCGAAACCCGTGGCCAGTCGCCATCGTCACGCGGCGTGATCGACGCAAGACGAGGCACGATCCGAACAATACGGATTGTCGCCACGAGGTTGTACGACCAGTAGGCGAACCCAAGAACAACGAATGACCACCAAAGCATGAGAAGGAGACTCCGTCGGGCTAGTCAGAAGGAAGGCTCAAACAATACCAGGCATCAGGTGGCGATTATAGCCCGAAAGGCGGCTGGAATCCCCCAGCGTCTCAATAGGACAGTGTTGGAACACCTCAGAGGAGCCGCGGCCTTCAGTCCGCGCGGCTTTTCGCTACCCGAAGCCCACGTGTGTTTGGGAGACCGCGCGGGCTGAAGCCCGCGGCTCTTGATGTGAGGTTCGGCCCACCGCCCGGACGATTGTGGCAAAAGCGCCTTGCCTCATATTCGTTTTCTGGCAGATCGAGTATAATACTAGTAGGTGCTTGGTAATGGACGCACGTGACTGGTTTCAACTCGACCGCTCGGCCTTCTCCGTTGTCCCCCTTGAGGAGCAGGATGACGACGGTGCCTACTGGCGCGACAAGATGCCGGAAGAACGGATGCGAGCCTTGGAGTACCTTCGAAGGATGGCCTATGGAGACGCCGCTACCGCCAGACTTCAAAGAGTTCTTAGCGTTGCTGAACTCGGAGAAGATTGAATACCTTCTCGTCGGAGGATACGCGGTCAGCTATCACGGCTATCCGCGTCCGACTGGTGACTTGGACGTATGGGTGGACGTGCGGCCGGACAGCGTGGCCAAACTGATCGAGGTTTTGGCCAAGTTCGGTTTCGCCGACGCGGGAGCGACGCCGGAACTATTCCTGACACCTGGCCGCGTAGTGCGGATGGGTGTTCCTCCCGTCCGCATCGAACTCCTGAACAAGGTTTCGGGCCTCGATTTTTCAGCGAGTTATGCGCGTCGCTTGGAAGCGGTGCTGGATGGTGTGCCAGTCCGCATTATCGCCAGAAAAGACCTTGTTATCAACAAGCGTGCCGCAGGACGGGAAAAAGACCTGAACGACCTGAAGCACCTTGAGCAGCGCGAAGGCGGTTGACGCACGAGCAGAACGAAACCGATCATGGTCAGAAAGAAACCGGATTCCCAGCCCTCCTCCGACGGTGACATTCCGGCCGAATGGCTGGAAGAGTTCGAGGCCGCGGCGCGTCGGTCGTTGGAGACGCGATTCCGTTACGCCTTCATCCACACGTACAAGCCGGTGCTCGACGATGCCCCCTATCGCGCATTCGACACGATGGAGGACTACCGGCGCTGGTGCGAAGAGAACCTGCCGGATTGGTTGGGATATGGCCGCGTTTGAATACCGCCAAGCGGAAGATATCCGCGACGCACTGTCGGACGGAATGCGTGCTTGTCAGACGTTTTCGATGTCCTCCTGACTGTATCGCGGTGAGAAGAAGAGCAGGCTCTTCGGCCTCACACGTGGTCTAGCCCGCATTTCTCACCAGGTGGGGGTAGAAAAGGGCTGCGATCTGTGCGAA
>CAZTAR010000288.1:0-6402 GCA_964611695.1 uncultured Planctomycetaceae bacterium
CGCACCCCAATGGCCCCACCCTCGCCGTCGGGCACAAGATGCAAAGCCTTCCCCCTCGAGCGAACGCAAAGACGCCTCGGAAAACCCGAAGACTCCCACTGGTGAGAAAGGCGGGCTAGATCATGAACGCCAAGTGTCAATATCGGCGTTGAATGTCTGGCCAACTCCTGCGCGATCTTCACGGACACACCGCCCTTGACCAACATCGTGACGAAAGTCGTCCGCAAAGCGTGGAAGTCCAGAACGTGGCCCGCGTCATCGACCACGGCCAAGGTGCCGGAATCGCACAAGTTGAGAGCAATGGGCACCCTCGTCGCAGGCGTGGCTCATGAGTTGAACAATCCGATCAACAACATCATGCTGACGGGTTCTCTGCTTCAGGAAGAATCAGAGTCTCTCACTAAGAGCGAGAGACAGGAGATGTACCAGGACATCATCTCTCAGTCGGAGCGGTCAAAGCGCATCATTGGCAACCTCCTGGACTTCGCCCGTGAAAGCAAGACCAAGATTCAGCCCCTTGATCTGCGAAAGATCCTCGAAGACACGGTCCACCTGGTGGGCAATCACATCGTCGTCAAGAAGATTCACCTGGTCATGGATTTGCAAGAGAACCTGCCGACCGTTCACGGCGATCACCAGTTGCTGAGCCAAGTCTTCATGAACTTGATTCTGAACGCTGCGGATGTCCTCTCGGCCGGAGGCGAGATTCGCATCACGACCGATACTAAACGAAAAGAGGGATATCTGGCCGCCAGCATCTCCGATAATGGCCCGGGAATACTCCCCGATATTGTGAACCAGATTTTCGATCCCTTCTTCACGACGAAACCCAAGGGTGAAGGCACAGGCCTGGGGCTATCGGTGTCCCGCGGGATCGTCCGTACCCTCGGTGGTCAGCTCCTGGTGGAAAGCCAGCCAGGCATCGGCAGCACCTTCACCGTGCTCCTGCCACAGACCTCGGTTCCTTCGGATCTTTCATCTTTGCGCAAATCGGCCGAGCCCGCTGGTGAGGATCTTGACAAGACGGACGGAGAGGTGTGTAAAGGTGCCACCATGGAATCGAAAAGGGAGGTCTAGACCGTGTCGCTCATCACAGTTTCCGCGCTTTCGTTCACGCCGGAGAAGGCCATTGCGAAGAAGGTGTCGTCACGTTTGGAGTATGCGTGCATCGATCATGAAGTGTTCGAAGAGGCGGCGCAGCGTTCCGGGATTGCCCGGACAAAGCTGGAAAAAGCATTCGTGAAGGGCCCCGCCTTCTTCGGTTTGTCGACCGCGACACGGAGGAAACTCACGGCGCACATCCGGGCTGCATTGGTTTCTCGTTTTCTCCAGGACAATGTCCTCTATCACGGATTGTTCGGCGCACACCTGGTGCGAGGCGTGCCGCACCAGATGCATGTGCTCGTTCGCACCGAGCTTGAAGATCGGATCGCCCTCAAGATGAAACACGACGCCTGCTCGTTCGCTGATGCAAAGATGGCGATTACGCGACAAGACAAGGACCGACGCGCATTGGTCCGTCGACTCTTTTCGGCAGACGATGACAATGACGAAGCATATGATATTGTGATTAACACCTCGGCCACGTCTGTGGAGGCAAGCGTTGACCTGCTCGTAGAGGCGATTACGCAAAGCCGGTACAGGCCTTCGACCTTCTCGATCGGCTGTATAGAGGCCCAGGACCTTGCCAGCCGGGTGAGGACGGCGCTGATCGATCTCGAACCCGAGGCGGCGGTGCGAGCGGATGCGGGCAGCGTCAGCATTCGATACAGGGCCCGGGGACTGATGAGGAAGAGGAAGGTCGAGATGGTGCGGCGGAGGGCAGCCCGAATCGAGGGGGTCAAGGATGTGAAGATCGAAGTGGTCGAAGACGTGGGCGACCGAATCCTGGGTGATGCTCGTTGGTGATGGGAGCTGTCATGCAAGAAGGATCAAGACAAGAACAACGTGTGCTCGTAATCGACGACGAAAGCATTGTCTGCAAAACGCTGAAGCGCGCGTTGGGCAGGCCGGGCTTTACTGTCGAGGTCTTCGAAGATCCCGTGCTAGCTCTGAAGCGGTTGGAACAGCAAAATTTCGACATCGTCGTGACAGATGTCGTCATGGGCGATGTGGACGGCATTCGGATACTGGGTGCCGCCCTAGGAAAAGATCCGCGGACCAAAGTGATCATCATGACCGCCTTCGCCTGTATGAACCTAGCACGCGAGGCCATGAATGAAGGCGCATTCGACTTTATCGCAAAGCCTTTCACTGCAGAAGCGATCCGGGCGATTGTCGACAAGGCAGCAGACGCGCTACGAAAAACCCCCAATGGCCGGAATCGGCCGGCCTGACTCAACCGGCATGTTCCATGAGAGCGGGGCCAAAATGTCGATCATCGCCACCGGCTCCGGGAAGTTCGCCGAATCGCCCCAGATGAATTCTCTGAGCTGCGTCGTGACCTCGTCCGACGGGATCACCTCGATCGTCACGTCGTATTCCTGCACCGTCTCCACGCCGACGTACACGTGCCGCGTCTTCTTCGGCGGCGGGTTGCCACCGAGGCCGTCCCGCACGACCCGGTTCTCGGCGTCATATTCGTAACGCTGGCACGTTCCACATTCGGCATAGCCTGTGCTGCACGGGGCCGCCACGTTTTCCGCCAAGGGGGTTCACCGTCAGGTTGCCAGCGGGGCCGTGCGCCAGGGTCACCGTCGGTGGGGGATCTCCGGTCTTGTTCGCACGGTGCCGCATTGAATGGCACCGTTTCGCGTCCTAGAGCATTTTAGGTATGAGATGGCATCCTCCGCGGCGGTGATCAGAGCCGCGCGCGTGAGCAAGCGGTCAGCGTTCGACCTTGTGGGGAGGGCGAGCAAACGGGTGATCCCCGTCGGCCACGGGGGCCGACGCTACAACGAAGCATGCACTCTTAATTCTAAAATGCTCTACCTGTCGGGGGGGCCGGCGACTGGTGCCTGCAAGCAATGGTGCGCGTTGCCGAAAATAGGATGGCCCGCGAGGAAAGCCAGACGCGCAGAAACTCGCAGAATACCGTGATGCGGCCCTTGCGGTGAAAGGCCGACCCTACCACCACATCGCCGCACGCCGTTCGAGGGCCACCGCTTCCTTGACCATCGAACGGAATAGCCGGGTCTGGATTCACCGGCTATCATGCCGCCATGCCGGATACTGAATCCAGTCCTTTTTGCAGTCCAGTCGCGAACGCTGCATCACAACGTTCGCTACGAATCCTCCTTGGCAAGGTCATCAAGCGTGGCGGCGAACTCAGCCTGCCCTTGGGCATCGGCGCGGTGCTCGGTTTTTACGCTGCCGATCAGGGCATGCGCTGGCTTCCCACCATGCTCGAGAGCGTCCTGTGTGTGTTCATACTCGCGTTTCTGGCGATGCCGTTGGGTCGATCCCTCCAGGGGCGCGCTTATCGTGATACGCCGGAGCGGAGGAAACTGCGAAAGCGTCTCATCGCCTGCCTGGTATTGGCGACTGTCGCCGTTTTCGTCCGGCTGCTCGTGTACTGGAGCCAGCAGCCGAGCACCCTAACGCAGCTCTCCAGACCCGCGTTTGACCTGGCGTTCGAGATTGACTCACAGCGTTATCGAGAGCTGGACCGGGGTCTCGAAAACGCAGTGGCGTTTCTGGAATCGCAGCGCGACATGTTCGACCCGACGTCAGCAGACGTGCTGACGGCGGATCAGGAAAAGGTACTCCTCGACACCTGGAGAACGATCTACGACTACGCCTTCACGTTGGATCAGGTCCGCATCTTCTACGAAGACTGGTATCGCTTCGACCCGTCACGGGCCCAGAGGAGCTTCCATCTGCGGAGTTACCTCCTGACCTACGCGGCGGAGTTGGCGCTTTACGAGAAGAGCACGCGACTCGTCAAGCTGTTGTCCGCAAACGAGAATGCGGAAAAGTTTCTCGACACCCCCCACCCGTCACACGATCTCCCCGAGAACACGCTCGGCAACTTCCGGCAGGAACTACAAGGCCTTCGAGACCAGGCACGGGTCATTGCCGGCGAGCAGTACCTGGCGTGGCTCGACAAGGGCCTGGGTGGCAGGACAGAGGCGCGGAGCGCCGGTTGCGCCTGGCTTTGGGAAAAAGTCGAAGGCCACCTGGCCATGATTCGGACGGTCTCACCGATGGACCGATCCACGCTGACCCTTGGTTCCGATCTCCAGGCACTTAAGCAGACCATTCGCCGCAATTGGTATCCGGCACAGAGCTCCGTTGCCCGATGGATGGGCGACACGCGGCTTCGACGCATCGGCAACTACCTTATCACGGAAGCCCAGCAGGAGGAGATGGCCGCGCGCCTTCTGCCGGGCGACATCCTGCTCACACGAAAGAACTGGTACCTGAGCAACGTCGGCCTGCCCGGCTTCTGGCCTCACGCCATCTTGTACATCGGCGATCCCGCGAAGTTCGACGCCTACTTCGATGATCCGGATGTCACGTCGCACTTCCAGCAGCTCTCGCCGGCCGCCCCCTCGCTCAGGCAATACCTAGCGAGCCGACACCCTCTCGGATGGGCGAGGTTCCGCGCCGGCGGTGCCGACGGTTCGTACTGCGTCATCGAGGCGATCAGCGAGGGCGTCGTGCTCAACACGATGCACCACGCGGCGGGTGATTACATGGCAGCGCTGCGTCCCAACCTCACGAAGCTGGCCAAGGCGCAGGCTGTCGTCGAGGCGTTTGTTCATATTGAGAAGCCCTACGACTTCGATTTCGATTTCGCCACCGATCACGCGTTGGTTTGCACCGAGTTGGTCTGGCGATCTTACCGTCCGGCCGAGGGAAAGGCCGGGCTTGATTTCCCGTTGTCTACTGTGATGGGTCGGCGAACGCTTCCGGCGAATGACATTGCCAAGCTGTTCGCAATGCAACGTGGCACACCCGACGCGGAGACGGCCTTCGTGTTCTTCCTCGATGCCAGGGAAGGCGATCGTACGGCTTTTGCCGCGTCTGAAGAGGCCTTTGTGGAATCGTGCGATAGGACGAAGTGGGATTTCGCGCTCGATTGACGTAAAGCCGATCCGAGCCCAATTGCCGGCACACGACACCCGGCACACGAGCGATTCGAAGCCAAGTTGCCGCGCATGTGCGAAAAAGCTACCATGCCAATCATCAGCCATTGGGCATGACCGGAAGTTCGTATTAGCCGCGCAGCCCTGTGAGCGTATCAAGCCCAATCCAAGGAGCCCAATATGTGTAGGTTCTTCCGTGTGACGACTGTCTTTCTCACGAGTTGCGTATGTGCAGTTCTGTTTGTCGGATGTGCCCAGAACGGCAAGACGCAGAGCGAAATTTCGTCCAAGGCCCAGGACAAGATCAAAATCACGAAGCTGGACGATCTTCCGCAACACACCTATCCCGTGTCAGGCAAAGTCTCCGATTTAGTCCGATCGCGCGAAGGCGTGCTCGAACTCGCCAAGAAGGTTCGCGCGGATATCGAGTCGGACCTCGCGACTTACGAGATTAACGACGCGACCACCCTCAAGAGGATGCAAGGTACCCTCGTGAGCATCGACCTCGTGGAGGGAAAATACGACGAAGCCCTGAAGCGGATCAAGCGGATTCGCGGTTTGGAAACCAAAGAGGCGGAGAAGCTCACCGTCGGTCTCTCCACCCAGACCATCATCGCAGCCAAGCGGGAAGTCGGAGGTTCGCCCAGGGATGCCGCCTACCACCAGGCCGTCCATCGCGAATTATCCAAGAAGCTCGCCGCTCTTCCATGGGATGTGGTCGAGGACTCAATCCAGCAAAGCAAGGGTATGCTCGAAATTCGCAGCGAGAACCTTCTCATGGGCCTGGTCGAAGGGCGGATGGATCCCGTCGTTGCCAAGACCGGCGAACTCAACGCCGACCAGGCCGCTAGGGTGATCGATCTGTTCTTTACGTTGACGGAACGGATGCCATTGCGAGACACCTTGATCGCGGCGTACCAGGAGTTGATCGACGCCAACAAGACTGTCAAGCCGGACATCTGGGCCGCACGCTCTGTGACCTTCAGACCCGACGAAAAGTTGTCCCCAGTCTTGATCGCCGCCTGGGACTCCGGCACGGACCCAGATGTCTTCACGGATATCTTATTCGTGAATCTGAACGAGAAGGCGGATGGGACCGACACTGATGGCAACGGTTTTGTCGACGATGTTCACGGCATCGCATACGACATCCATGCGAAGCGCACCACGGGGCTGCTGTATCCGCCCGGGGAGGCTGCCGGACGAATCCCGGATGTCATGAAGTACCTGACGGGCCTGATGGATCTTCAGGCAGCGATCGACAGCAAGGAAGCCACGACCCTGAAACGCCATATCGCCGGCCTGGAACGCTCGGCAGTCAACGGTTTCATTGAGGATATCTCCCTCGCCGGCAACTACGCACACGGCACCC
>CAZTAR010000289.1:0-6397 GCA_964611695.1 uncultured Planctomycetaceae bacterium
CTGAGGCGGACGCCTATTTCGAGTTGGCACGGCTGCTTTATGAGGCGGATCGTGGGAACTACCGTGCGGCGTACGACGCGATCCTTCGGGCGGAGCGTTATGCCGTCCTCGGTATCGCCCATGAAGCCGTCGCGGACCCGACCCCTGAACACGGTTTCGTGGGTGGAGAAGTGATCCCAACGGAGTTGCCCGAGCGGCTGTATCCGTTGTGGCGGTTGTCGGCGTTGTTGCATTTGTGCGTGGGCCAGGATGCGTACCTGGACCTTCGGATCTACTCAAGTCTTCCCCCGCAAGATCGAACGCCCGAACAGCTTGCGCGCCACTTGGCGTTTCTGGCCCGAGCCGCCCACAGCGACCTCGCGACGCTCCTGCCAGAGAAGCGTCCCCCGCATTTCGATCAGCTTCAAGACATGATCCGGCGGTATGAAGGCGAAGCCGCGTCAGGAACATCACGACGACAACCAGGCTAATAATCGCAGGGCGTCGGCCGAACATGATGCGGGCTCCTCATCACGCCCGGGCCGAGCCCCACAAGAACTCATGGTGCGATGGGACACGCTGGTGAGTTCTTACCCAGGCACATCAGCACGTCGTGCGCCAACCGACACGCCGGTTTAGGTCGCGACGATAGAGAGGTCTCTAACTCACTAAAAACCAATGTGTTAGGTAATCCCCAGACATATCCAAGAAGTTGGACGACCAGAGACACGGCTCGACATGATTAATGAATGGGCGTTATTGCCCGTTATTGGGGAATCGCTGTGTGGAAGAAGGAGCGATCATCGCCCGAAGAGATTCGGTGTTCAGCTCGTCCAGGTGTGCGATGACCCGATCGGCGGACGAGAGTGCCTTGGCCGGATGGGTGCCGACCAGGCCGATCACGCGCATTCCGGCGCGTCTTGCGGCCTCGATTCCGACGGGGGCATCTTCGATGACCACGCATTCGGCCGGGGAGATGCCGATCTGATTGGCGGCTAATTCGAAGACCTGTGGATCGGGCTTGCCTCTTTGCACGTCCCAACCTGTCACCTTGCCGGAAAGGAAGGGGTTGAGGCCTAACTGTTCGCTAACGAGTTCCACGTTCTCGGGCGGCGCCGAGGAGCCGACCGCGATTGGGATGCCTCCATCGTGCAGCCGTTTCACCAGGTCCATCGCGCCTGGCATCTGGGGGACGCCGTCACGGATGATGTCGCGATAGAGACTCTCTTTGCGGTCGTCCAGCCGTTGCACTTCCGAGGGCTGTGTCACACCGAATGACACTCGGATGATTTCGCGGCTCGTCTTCCCGAAGGTCGCGGCAAACTGCTGCTCGGTGACAGAGAAGCCGGTCTCCTCGGCAAGCAGACACCAGCTCCGCAAGTGCGGGGCGTAGGTGTCCACCAGTACGCCGTCCATGTCGAAGATTACACCGATTCGCGAAGCCATAAGATGCCCTACTCCTTTGTATTTTGTGGTTGACGCTCCTGTCGGCCACGGGGAGCAAGGTTGCGGGATGCTCAAGCGGATTCAGTCCAGGCGAAGCGTCAGGCCACCGTGTCGGATGCTTCAAACCACTTGTTTATCGCGGCCGACAGAGGCGTCGGCCGCTACAAGTCTGCTGAAGATGCTCTATGGCCGTTTGCTGTTCCCGTCGGCCACGGAGGGGCGACGCTACGTTGTTGCATGCGATTTCACCTCAAAAAGCTCTATTTGCGCGCAGCAAAAAGACGCCGGTTTTTGAGTCAGCGGCGCCTGTGAAGATTATTGCATCCCGATCGGATGGCAGTTCGTCACGCGGCGTCCTGCGCTTTGCCTCGGGCGAGTTCGGCGAGGGCGTCGAAGGCCTCGGGGTCCGCGATGGCGATCTCACTCAACATTTTTCGGTTGAGGTTGATGGAGGCCATCTTGAGGCCGTTGATGAAGCGGCTGTACATCATTCCGCGACTCCGACAGGCCGCCGTGATGCGGGTGATCCATAGGGCTCGAAACTCCCTCTTTCTGGCCCGACGATCTCGATAGGCGTATACGCCCGCGCGGAGGAGTGTGTCTTTCGCGGTGCGAAGCAGCTTGCTCCGACCGCCGTAGTAGCCTCTGGCGGATTTGAGAATTCGCTTCACCCGTCGATGGTGAGCGACAGAAGTTTTTGTGCGTGGCATCCGAGCAACTCCATCCGATCGCCGGCGCAGGGCCGACGGATTCGACGATTAGGCCATTATCGCGCGCCGGATTTTGGCGGCGATTTTCTTGCAGGCAACCGTGTCCATTTTTCGCAGCCGTCGCAGCCGCGCGCCGCTCTTGCTACTGAGCAAGTGTCCGGCTCCGCTTTTGTTGTAACGCACTTTTCCGCGCGCCGACAGGCGAATACGTTTTGCAAGTCCTTTGTGACGCTTCATTTTCGGCACGAGCGCGCCCTCCGATTTCACGGAATCCATCATTCTTACAGCGAGCCCCGCAGTATATCCCCAAGGGTTGGGCTCCGCAACCCCCTTGTGCCCTTTTTTGATCGGTGAACGCCTTTCCATTTCCGACGATGATTAGGAGAGTTGGTATCGGACCGAGAGGAGCCTTTTTCGTATGACAGCGCTGCTTTGACCCTGAATCGCGGGTAGCGGCTTTGCGATCGCTATTGGGCCGACCCACGGATTGCTATCCGTGGGCTTCAAATGAGGATCTGCTAACAACATAGCGCTGTCATATTCGAACGTTCTAGAGCGTTTTAGAGCATTATAACGTTGAGAGTGCATGCTTCGTTGTCGCGTCGGCTCCCCGTGGCCGAGGGGATCACCAGCTTGTTCTCCACCGACAAGGCCGAACGCTGACCGCTTGCTTACGCGCGCGGCTCTGATCACGGGCGAGGTTCTGATCGGCCCCGGTGGCCGGCGTGGCCGGTTCTGGGCCTTGTTCGCGGCCTTTGCGGTCATGGAGCCTGCTGGGCGTTTGAACCTTCACCCGCAGCATCGAGAACCGGCGGCGAAGGAGGCGGAGCTACCGGAGCGGGCGGCGTGGAAGCCTCTTCGCCAGGCGGGGCCGCAGCCTCGGATCCGTCCCCCGTCTTAGAATCCTGTGGGGCAGGCGTCTTTGGTTTCTTCGGGGGTTTTGGCGATTTCGGTGGTTTCGGCTTCCCCCCCCCTTCCGCTTTTGCCGGGGCCAACACCATCGTCATGCGACGGCCATAGACCTTCGGCGCGCGATCCATCTTTGCGACGTCGGCCAGTGATTCGGTAATGAGATTGAAGGCCTCAAAACCGCTCTGAACGTGGAATCGCTCCCGGCCACGAAACATCATTGTGAACTGGACACGGTCACCGGCTTCGAGGAATCGCTTGGCCCTATTCATTTTGATCTCTCGATCATGGGGATCGGTCTTGGGGCGCAGCCGGACTTCTTTGGTCTTGCGTTCGTGATGCTTTTGCTTTTGCTTCCTGGATTGTTGATATTTGTGCCGCCCGTAGTCCATGATCTTGCAGATGGGTGGCCTTTCGTTGGGCGAAACTTCCACGAGATCCATTCCCGCTTCCCTGGCCATCCGCATAGCGTCGTCCGTCGGCATTACGCCTAACATCTCGCCATCCGCGGCAACGATGCGAACGGGGGATAGACGAATCTGCTCATTACTTCTCAAGCGTGGATTAGGCACTCACCTTCCTCTCATCATCAACTTCGTGCGACATGCAGACCGGATCACGCGTCCGGCGCTGAATCCTCCGGCCTTCCGCCGGGACGATTCTCCTGCAGCAGCAACTCCAACAACAACGTCAATTCCATATTATCCAAGCGTCGTCCAGCACGGTCGTTCAAGTCCACGGTCCCAGATTCCGCTTCCTGCTCGCCCACGACGGCAATATACGGGATTTTCATCTTCCTGGCACGGTGCTTCTTCGGACCGACTTTCTCCGCCGAGATGTCGAGCTCGACCCGGAAGCCAGCCTCGCTCAAAACCGTTGCGACTTTGGTGGCATACTCGGCACTCTTCTCGCTGATCGAGACGACCGCCAATTGGATTGGCGCAAGCCACATGGGGAAGGCTCCCTCGAAGTGCTCGATCAGGATGCCCATGAACCTTTCGAGGCTGCCAAACGGGGCCCGATGGATCATCACGGGCCGGTGGGTGGCATTATCGCTTCCGACGTATTCGAGGTCGAACCGCTCCGGGAGGTTATAATCTACTTGAACAGTCCCCAATTGCCAATCCCGGCCGATGCAATCTTTCACGACGAAATCAATCTTCGGGCCGTAGAAGGTTGCCTCGCCTTTTTCCTCCGAGGCATCCATGCCGGATCGTTTGACGGCGGCGCGGATGGCCGCTTCGGAAATTTTCCAGCCTTCCTGGTTGTCAATAAACTTCGCGTCATCCGGATCGTGCAGGCCGATTCGCACGCGGTAGTCCGTCAAGCCCAGACTCTCCAGCACGTACCGACTCAATTCCATGCAGGCCGACAATTCATCCTGCAATTGCTCTGGCGCACAGAAGACATGGGCGTCGTCCTGGGTGAATCCGCGAACCCGCGTTAGACCGGAGACCTCGCCCGATTGCTCGTAGCGGTAGACGGTGCCGAATTCTGCCAGGCGGACGGGCAAATCCTTGTAGCTGCGCATCTCGCTCTTGTAGATGCGGATGTGATGCGGGCAGTTCATCGGGCGCAACAAGTAGCCATCAGCCGTGTTCAAGTCGGCCTCCATCTTTTGGAGCGACTCGTTACAGCAACAGCCCTCTTTGGGTTTGATGTCGAAGTATTCGGTGAGTGAACCGAAGACTTCTTGCACTCGCGCCTGCCGCTCTTCCTGGGTTTCAGACTCGTCCGCATCTTTGATCGTGTCGACGAGGGCCTGCAACATTGGGGCCGGCGCGTCCTCGTACAGCGGTGGATACTGGCTGTCACGGTAATACGGGAAGTGTCCGCTCGTGCGGTACAACTCGAGCCGGCCGATCTGCGGCGTATAGACCGGGGTGTACCCGTACTTCACGAGTTGCTCTCGCATGTGCTGTTCGAGGAGGTAGCGAACCATCGCGCCCTTGGGCTTCCAGAGGACGAGGCCGCTGCCGACCATGCTGTCCAACGCGAATAGCCCCAGTTCCTGACCGAGCCGCCGGTGGTCGCGTTTCTTTGCCTCCTCGAGCTGGTTGAGGTACGCCTTCAAATCTTTTTTGGAGAAGAAGGCCGTCCCGGTGACGCGCTGGAGCTGTTGCTTCTTCGCATCGCCATGGAGGAACGCGCCGGAGACATTCAGCACTTTGAACGCGCCGATCTTACCGGTGTTCGGGAGATGCGTCCCCATGCAGAGGTCTTCCCAGTTGCCGCCGGATTCGGGGCCGGTGACGTAGAAGCTCAGCGTGTCGCCCTTGGCTCGGCGGGCGTTTTCCAGTTTGTAGGGATTACCCTCCGCGCGGACTTTGGCCAGGCCTTCTTCGCGACTCGTCTCGCAACGGGTGAAGGGGCGACTCTCCTTCACGATGCGGGTCATCTCCGCCTCGATCTTCAGGAAGTCCTCCGGGGTCAACCGATCGTCGAGGTCAATGTCGTAGTAGAAGCCGTTCTCGATGGGCGGGCCGTAGACGAGCTTGGTCCGCGGCCACAATTTGCAGATGGCCTCGGCCATCACGTGGGCCGTGCTGTGGCGAAGGATTTCCAACGCTTCCGGGTCGCGTTTGGTGAGCAGCCGGAGACGACAATCTCCGGTGAGCGGTGTCGCCAGATCAAGGCGGACTTCACCATCATGGTCGTAAGTCGCGACCGCGCCGATCACGGCTTTGGCAAGGCCTTCGCCGATTTCGGCAGCCACGTCCATTGACGTTGCGCCGTCAGCCATTTCCTTCACTGATTCGTCTGGAAGCGTTACGCGTATCATGAATCACTCAGCCCTTGTCGAAGTTGACCCGCCCAACACCCGATTACCGCCCCACCAACACGGCGCGCAGCTATCGCCCTGTGTTGCAACCTTCGGGTTGTGCAACACGGAGGGCTTCACGATGTTGTGTAAGTGCTAATCAACGGCGATTGTCTCGATGGACGCATTCTAGAACCTGTTCCCCCGGCCAACTCCATCTGTCTCGATAACCATACCACGTTCCCAAGATCGGTCAAGTGCTTGGTTGACAAAAGCAAAACCGGGGCAAAGCAAGACACTCCGGACCCTGAATTGCGTTGGATGTCAGAAACTCTCTCAGAATTGTGGCTCAGGCGTCTCGCCTGTGTTTTCACCGCCGAGACGATGGCGCCACAATGGGCTTGGCACAGTTTGGGCGTGTTCTGGGGTAGTTTCTGGAGCCTTGTAGCGTTGAGAGTGCACGCTCCGCTGTAGCGTCGGCCCCCCGTGGCCGACGGGAATTACCAGTTTGCTCGCCCCCAGAAGGTCGAAAGCTGGCCGCTTGCTGACGCGCGCGGCTCTTCTATGAAAGCCCGTTGCGTGTCAAGCGTGA
>CAZTAR010000290.1:0-6368 GCA_964611695.1 uncultured Planctomycetaceae bacterium
GGCCGTAGATCGCCACCGTGCCGATGATCGTGGCGAAAGTGATCGGGACAATCAGTCGGGCATCGGCGTAGCCGGCGGCTTCGAGACGAAGTGCGAAGATGGAGGCAATGGCGGCCGCGACGATACCTCTCGGCGCCATGCAAGCGAGAAAGATGCGCTCACGGATATTAAGTGAAGCGTCTCGTGTGGATACGAGGACGGTCAGCGGCCGGGCGACGAGAATGAGTGCCGCGACGAAGAGAAGACCGCCCAGTCCCATCGTGGCGAGGTCGGCAAATTGCAGCCGCGCGGCCAGGAGGATGAAGAGGAAGGAGATGAGCAGGATGCGGAGGTTTTCCTTGAATTCGACAATGTGTTTGACATCGGCGAGTTTCTGATTGGCCAGGGCGATTCCCATGACGGTCACGGCGAGGAGGCCGGATTCGTGTTGTATCGCGTTACAGGCGGTGAAGACGGCAATGACCAACGTTGAGGAGACGGCGTTTTGCAGAAACTCCGGGATCCAGTAACGCTTGAGAAAGAGGGTCAGCATGTATGCGGCGAAAAGCCCCGCACCGCCGCCGACCACAAGGGTCTTGAGGAGACCGACGCCGATGTGCGCGGCGATGTCGCTCACCTCGCCCATCGGGAGCACTTCGAAAAGCAGGACCGCCAACAGTGCCCCGATAGGATCTATGACGATGCCTTCCCACTTCAGCACAGCGCCGACATTGCCGGTGGGCCGAATGAGTCGCAGAAGTGGGCCGATCACCGTGGGCCCCGTGACGACGAGGACAGCTCCGAGCAAGAGAGCGAGCCCGATCGGCATTGCGAAAATGAAACGCGCGGCGAGCGCGCCGACAAGCCATGTGGTCAGGGCGCCGATCGTTGTGAGGTTCCTCACGACCCCCCCGACTTTGGGGAGTTCGGAGAGTTTGAGGCTCAGTCCGCCCTCGAAAAGGATGAGTGCGACCGAGACGGAGACAAGCGGCAAGAGAAGCGATCCAAGGACGGCATCAGGTTGTATCAATCCGAAAACCGGTCCTGCGAGGAAGCCGAAGATGAGGAGTAACAAGATCGATGGCAGGCTAAACCGCCAGGCCAACCATTGTGCCGCGCCGCCAATGACAAGCACGCTTGCGACAAAAATGAGGACATCCTGCGACACTGGCGTCACCTATTCAAACCAACAGAGCGTCAGTACGCCTCAATCGACGATTGGCTAACAGCAAATAGCTAACAGCTATCGCGTTTCACGTTGATATGTGGCACCGGCGTCTCGCCGGTGAGGCAACGGCACTCGGCCGCCTTGCTTCCACCGGCGAGACGCCGGTGCCACACTCAATCGTTAACTGCTCTAACAGCTATCAGCATTCAGCTCTAACGGCTCCCAACTGACAGTGACAGCGTACCTGGAGGGTAGACCTGTTGTCTACGAGGCCGATGCGTTTGTCTGAATGGAATAACCTACGGAGGCCTACAGCCCGAGCGTGTCGAGGATATCCGTCATGCCCTGCAGGACGTTGTCGTGCCGCCGAATCTCATCCGAGGTCAACCAGACAACATCCGCGACCTCCTGGGGATTCGCGACCGGCTCACCTTCGATGATCGTCGCCGACCAGCAGTGCAACACGAGTCGACCGCCGTGTTTGATCTGCGTCATGAGAAACTCGCCAGGCTCGACCTGGACGCCTAATTCCTCGCGCATCTCGCGAATCAGCGCCTCAGGCTGCGATTCGCCCTGCTCGATGTGCCCGCCTGGAAAGCACCACGTCAATGGCGCCTTGACGCGTTTGGCCCGTTGGATGACCAACATGCGATCGCCTGTCCACATGATTCCCAAAACGCCGACGACTGGATTGTCCGAAGTCACTTCCAAGCGATCCCCTCTTCCTCACGGCTTCCCAACGAGCGAATCCCTCTTTCTTCCTCATTCCCCCAAAACCGACAGTATAACAGGTATCGGTTGGCCGCGGCACAGCGTGGCCTTTGGCCGTTGCGGAAGGGATCGAGGGACCAAGGAACTGGGGTTGGGGGGGAAGGAACTCGGGCGGCGGCGGCAATAGCTAGTTTTGACCCGCGCTATAATCCACGACGTCTTTTCCAATGGCCGACATCCCGGAATCGGTGTATCCTTATCTTGTGAAGTTCGATGGCGCCTTCACGTCACGAAAAAACTTCCCATTCATGGAGGCTCAGCCATGACGCAATCCGTTTCCGTGCTCGCAATCAGCATGGGTACCGGTATCACAATCGGCGCCATCGTTCTGATCGTGGCGGTCGTCGTTGCCATTTACAACACGCTCGTCCGCAAGCGCATGACAGTCCGTAACGCATGGTCCCAAATCGACGTGCAGCTCAAGCGCCGGCACAACCTGATCCCAAACCTCGTCGAGACGGTGAAGGGTTATGCCGGCCACGAGAAGGCCACGTTGGAAAACGTCATCAAAGCGAGGCAACAAGCGGTTGACGCCCAGGGTCCTGCCCAGAGTGCCGCAGCGGAGAACTTTCTTGGCGGCGCATTGCGCCAGTTGTTCGCGTTGTCCGAGGCATACCCCGACTTGAAAGCCAACGAGAATTTCCAGCAGTTGTCCGAAGAATTGACCAGCACGGAGAACAAGATCAGCTTCGCTCGACAGCACTACAACAACTGTGTCGGCACCTACAACGAGGCCATTCAGGTCTTCCCCAACATCCTCTTTGCCGGCGTCTTCGGCTTCAAACCTGAGGAGTTCTACGAACTGGAAAACGCGGCCGAGAAAGAAGTCCCGCAAGTAAAATTCTAGAACCGATCGTCGAGGTATTCGAGAATCAGGTGTGTGGCAACGAGTTGAATCTCCTGGATGTGGGCGGAGTTCTGGCCTGGCGCGTTGAGGACATGATCACAGATCGCTTCAGCGGGGCTGCCGGGTTTGCCGAGGAATCCGATTGTTGTCAGCCCTATCTTTCGAGCACGCTCAAGGGCCCGAAGAATGTTTGGGCTGTGGCCGCTCGTGCTCAGTGCGACGAGTGCGTCACCCTTCCTGCCGAGGCCTTCCACTTGTCTCGCGAAGAGTTCTTCATAACCGTAGTCATTGGCGATGCAGGTGATGGCTGTCGGATCCGCGGCAAGACATACCGCTGCCAAGGGTTTGCGCTTGCGAGAGAAACAGCCTATCATCTCCTCCGCCAGATGGAGCGATTCGGCAGCCGAGCCACCATTGCCGCACGTCAATACCTTGCCTCCGGCCTGAAGCGTCTCATCGAGACTTATGGCAATGTCGAGGATCGCGCCGGCGAGGCCCTTGATTGCCTGGATGGAATCGAGATGGGACTCGATGGAATGTCGCAGCGCCTCGTCGGATGTCATGTCGAACTCCTTCTTGAAATTGATCCCTCATCCTGAGGGGGTGATCGCACGGCGTCAATACAGTCCCAACAAAAAAACGGCGACCCGTCTGCTGACGAGTCGCCGAATAGGATGCCTGGCAATCATGGAGACGAATGCATCGTGGGCGATGTTACGGCACGAGGCAGGCGTCTGATTTGCCGCCGAGGTTACATTCTCCATCCTGGGCTCGGGGCGTTGCTTTAGGCTTATTAGTCCCAGGGTCGACAGGCTGATTAAAGGTGTGCGTACTGTAAATGTTGTCCTTACCACGGGAGTGGGTCGCCCCAGCAATCCGACCGGACAGACCCGCATCAGGACCCTTGTCGAACGAGACGTGCCCATCCTGGAAAAGGATGTTCTGCCCTTCACGGTTTGTGTGGTTTGAACTGTTGCCGCGCGCCGCACTGTTCCGGTCATTCAGAAGAGTTGGCGAGGAACCACTATAACCGCCCTTGATGTACGGGTTGCCATCGGCCAGCACCGGGAAGGTCGGCTCTGAACTGGTTCCGACAACACGACGGTTGAGGTCATGCTGGTACTGGTAGGCATAGCTGAGGTTTCCAGGTCCGGAGAAATCGAAGTAGACCGAAGTGTCCTGCGCGGGATCCTGAATGTCAGGCGAACTCGGACAAATGTACTGCTTCGGGGTGGTATTGTTCGCCCGAACGATCGTCCACATGTCCACCGTCGGTGAAGGTATCCCCAAGGTGGCTGGTGCGGATGTGCGATCGGTTTCGAAGAAAATCTGCATCTGACCTTCGCTCGCGGCACTATCCTCCGCGCCTGCCGCAACAGAGATAGCCGGGAAGGTGCCCGGATCATCTTGGGCATAGATGTAGAATGCTTGGCCAATACCACGCTGATTCGCCATGCAAACAGTTCTCTTTGAGAGTTCTCTCGCCCTTGAGAGACTCGGCAGCAGAATCGAGATCAACAACGCGATGATCGCGACCACCACCAACAGTTCAATCAATGTAAATGCTTTAGGTTTCCTCACGGTCAAACCTCCTCATGGCAACCGATAATCCTGTCCCAGCTCCATCAGCACGCCAAAGGCGTCACAACATAAATGGATAAGAATTGCTCTGGGTCGGAGTCATAACCTCCGAGAATCTCTTCGACCCGGCCTCAACCTGCCGAATCAGCCGCGCTTCACACGCCCCGGTTGCCTCTGCGGCGTGCAAAGGAGTGTCGTCCGGGATCTCTCCAGCAACCGTTGCCGAAGGCCCGGCAATCTTTCGACTCGCCCGGTTTCGGTCCTGTCCCCGGCTTCGCCAGGCATCCAGAAAAGAGGACAGCACCCGGGGTCATCGAATTATTGACCCATGTGTCCGCTCGACCACATACCGTGTCGAACGGTATGTCGGCATCCACGAACACCAACATCTGTTCTTAAACTGTCGTCGTCTCCAGTCTTACCCCCATCCGAAGCCCCTCGCAGGCTCCGCGCTGATGATGCCTTCTCCCTTCAGGCAACTCGCCAGCGTAAACAATCCCACTCCAGTGATGTATAGGCGGGAAAAACGAGGTTGTAGCTATCTGGCATGATAAGCGGCATTCGGATCGCCGCTAGGTCGAATAACACGAACAAAAATAAAGCTCAATAATACCGTGGACCTCACCTCGAGATTCCTGGGCCTTGCGGCGCCAACCTCCCCCCCGCGTTATAGGCTACCACTCTATCCTATCAATATTACGGCGATTGTCAACCTTTTGCCGGACTTGAAACCCCACATTGTCGCAAGAATTCCTCACCCAGACATATCGCATTATTTGTGTCTGTTTTCGGAATGACACCTATTATTGGGCCTTGTCTTTGGCACTGGCTCAAGGGCTCTCGACCTCGATCCGCTCGATATTCGCGTTTCCCAAGCCGAGAGAAGCCGCTGTGCCGAGGTGTTTGGGAAGCCTGGCCCCGGCCAGCAGTGGAGCCATCCCCCGAAGTGACCGGATTTCGTTCAGAAGCTCGAATCCGACCGAATCACAGGCTACTGGGTCCGTCCCGAGCATGATTGTACCGCTGGTATGGATTGTTCGCTCACTCGCATCAGGCCCACGATCGAAGACAACCCGTATCGAGTTCACTATGTTAAGCCGCAATTTCTCTCGAATCTGCGGCGACGCGACGATCTCACCGATCGCCGGATCACACCCATGAGCGTGAAACCTGGCTGGATGTCGTATGAGGCCGTGGGACAGGTTTTTCAGACAACTCGTCATTGTCGCGAGGTGATGAGTCTTGAGAAAAGGGACGTTCACGATGGCCGTCGCCTCGTCAAGTGCTGCTAGAAAAGAGTCCCGCCCCGACGAACCGAAATCAACAACCCGACCCTGCCATCGCATATCCGGCCGGCGTGTCTTGGAAAAGGCACGAGGGGTGCTCTCAACTTCGAGCAGCATGATTTTGTCAGGCGACCATCCGGCAGAAAGCAGGGAATCGACCAGCACTTGCGCGAACGGGACGGACGTTCCGAGGATGAGGGAACCGGACTGATTGAACTTGAGCAAGATGACATCGTCAGGCCTCAAGAAGTGATGCCAGGCATCACGCACGTCTTGTTCTCCGGCAAGCATGCGTAGCCCTTCTTCCAGCGCATCCTTCAATAGCGGTTCCTGGACTACTCGAACAGGCATGATCCGTTCCGATCGAACTCGGATGACCCGCGACTTGGCCGTGTGGGCAACTCGCGGATTTCCCGTTGAATTCTGAGAAGACGGTGAATCATTGTCCGTCTTGTTGTTTTTCCTCGATGAGGAAGTTCCCTCCTCTTGTGGTTTCGTAGCGTCCTGTGGTGGGTTCGTGGCGTCCTGGGCGAAAAGCCTCGCTCCACCGGGGATCGAAGCCGCAGCAACCAGCGATAGAGACCGCTTCAGGAAGCCTCGCCTTGTATTGCCGCTTTCCTCGGGATTGGCAGGTGTCATAGAATTGGATCGACTCATGGCATCCATCCTAAGATGAATCGGCACACCCCACATTCTTTGTGGGCAACGGCGCTCACCGTTCATTCTCTCGGATTAG
>CAZTAR010000291.1:0-6356 GCA_964611695.1 uncultured Planctomycetaceae bacterium
GTAGCCCAAAGTAGCCAATTGTTGGATCTCTGCCTGGGTTGCTTCAACGACCTGAGCCTCGTGCTTGACGAAACGACTCTCCACATCTTTGAGAAGCTGCTTGAGCTCAGAAAGCTTCTCCGGCAGAACGCTCGCAAGGTTGTTCAGCTCTTTAGGATCGTCCTTTCGGTTGAAGAGACGCTCGCGGGCTGTGTGTATGTACTTCCACTCAGCGGTAGTCAGGCTGGTCAGTGGCGCCCATCGATGATCCAACCAAGGCGCCTGAGTCTCACTGAAAGCGGGGCGTGAAGCAATATCCTGACCCCGTAACGCCGGCACTAGGCTCCGCCCGCTACGTTCTTCGAAACCCTCAATACCCAAGAGATCCTGTATTGTGGCGAACAGGTCGACCAACTGCACAACCGCCTCAACGCGTTCACCCTTCGGAATCCGCCCTGGCAACGAGAAGATCAGGGGGACATGGAGTGTCCCTTCATAAAGTTTGTGCCCGTGCGATGGCTCTTCATGCTCTTCAAGCCCCTCGCCGTGGTCACCAGCCACGACAACAAGCGTACTCGCTGTCAGGCCGTTCTCCTCAAGGAACTTCATGAGGCGAACTACCTGTTTGTCGGCGAAGGCGATTTCGGAATTGTAGTTCGGCGGGTGCTTCGCGAACCTCGTGTCCGCCAAGGCTTCGTGCTCGAAATACGGGAAGTGTGCATCGAACAGATGGACCCAACAGAAGAAAGGCTTCTCCTGCTTTCGCTTGCCCAGCCAAGCCAAGGCTGAGTCAGCAACGACATTACCTGCTCGGTAGGTGCACAGCATATTACCTTGCACCTCCTCCGCAGTGTAGGCTTGTGACATGTCGTCGTCATAGATCTCAAAGCCCCGATTCAGCCCATTGCGAGAGTTCAGCGTAAACGAAGCTATGAATGCGCCGGTTTGATACCCCCGACTTGTGAGGATTTCCGCTAACGTTTCTCTGTCCAGATCCAGCTTATAGTCACCGTTGTGCCGAAGACCGTGCTCTGGGGGGTAGAAACCCGTCAGCATTGTCGTGTGCGACGGCAGGGTCAGCGGTATGCTCGAAAAAGCCTGTTCGAAAACAACGCCACGTTTCGCCAACGCGTCGGTCCCAGGCGTCAAGGCTGGCGGGTAGTCATAGCAGCCAACGTGGTCTGCGCGCGTTGTATCGAGCGTGATCAACAGCACATTCAGCGGCCCCTCATGCGCTTTCTCATCACCATCGCCCGAGCGGCAGTTCACACCCGAGATCACACCGACCGCGATCAAACCGCCAACCAACAGCACCTTCAACATATTCGCATTCAATGCCCTACCCTTTCGAAAGGCTGCCAGGCCAGGCCACGCCACACAACCAAAATGATGAGAAACTCCTTCTGCCTGTATCCCGCACTGTTGAATCGGATTGCCGCAGCACTTCAGTCGACCCGCAATCCGCCAGAGCACAATGAATGGCACTTGAAGAAACACCGTAGATTCACCCCTCCCCACTCCCTCTCTAATCCTTCGTCGCCAAGTTCTCAAGACGCAGTTTCAACTCCTGAAACATCCCGTCAATGACCTCGTCGACCGCCCCCAACGTGGTTCCGCGGTATGCACTTTCCGCCACAGCACCAAACTGATCGTCGCCAGCGCGGCTCAACCGGTCCTCCTCTGCCCGCTCCCGCATTTTGCCCAGGACGGCCCTCGCCTCGACGATCTTGACTTCCGAGAACGCGTGCCGGTCGCACATCTCAATGACACACCTATCCCAATCATCCAGCGGCTGAGCCGGTGGCAATATGACCCGTCCGCTCCGGCTCTGATCCTCATTCTCGCTTGACACACGGTTCCAAGGAATCAGCCGTGGCGGGCTTTTGCGCTTGCCTAGTCGCTGCCTCAGTGAAGACGTTGGTCTCACGAAGCGTGGTGTTGCAGCCGCCAAGGCTGCAACGGCGCGCCGTGCTTCAGCACCGATGTGCCCGACTGGGATCGGCTTGCCGCTGTCAGGAATCAAAACTGCGACACGATCACGCCTCGCTCCGAAGCGGACTTTCTTGGTCCCTGCTAGGCGCCCCAAGTCAGCCTCACCCGCCCGACGCATCTGCTCATCCCGGCCCCAAAGTTCCTCAAGCCGTGGTCGTCCCCGATGCACAACTTCCGGAGGCAATCGGTTCTCTAGCCATCGAGCGACCACACGAGGGTTTGTTGGGTATGTGGCCGCAATCTCCTCAATCTTCGCTGTAACCGCCCGGCCTTCCGGCGAATCATCACCGCCACCTGCAGCTTTCATCCTCTCCAGGAGTTCCGCCAACTCACCATGGTGGCGATCGTTGAACCGCTGTTCCTCCAACACACGCAACCGCAACTCCTCCTCCAGGCTTTCAATCAAGTCCTCATCCAGCCCGAAAGCCGCCGTCAACAACTCAACCTGATGGGCCATTTCGACCGAGTACCGAGCGAGCACGGCCGAGTTGTCCTCCTGCAGGATTGACTCGTCCTGGGCAAGTACCCTGGTGGTACAACACATGACGATCAGAATCAAGATTATTCGAAGCACCACTTTCCTCCACAATTCTCTAAACCCTACACGAAGCACTGCGGCATTGTCGCATTCAGAACCACAATCGTCTACTGCTGTGGACATCGATGATGCCCACACCGGAAATCCTTGGCGAATGAGGAAGGCCGATAGTAGCAAAAACACAAATAAGAAACACGCGACTGGCTAAACAAGTCAGCCAGCCGCGTGTTCTGTTTTCTCAATCCGCCGGTGAATCCCTGCCTTCCGAGAACCGGACGTTGCCGTGCCCCCGACTAGACAGAGACCCTCCCGAATGGATTATATTAGCGTCGGCGAATCAACGCCAGCGCGCCAAAGCCGAGCAGCACGAGTGTCGCCGGCTCCGGAACCACGTGGATCGCGACCAAATCAGCCGACCGCCACTGGCCAAAGTAGTAGCCAACATACGTGCTATCGGCACCCGGGAAGTTGACGTACGGATAGCCAGTAGCCGGCACCCATGTCTCCTGTCCGCCTTCATTCTGACCGACCCACACATAGAGCATGTCGCTCGGGGCAGCAGTCATCGGGATAATGATGTCAAAGTAGGTCAGCATATGCGGACCGCCAGTCACACCACTGGTGTTATAGTCGCTGGCATTGTCAATGAGGATGCCTGTGCCACCAACGAGGGTACCAGTCGAGCCGCCACCGAACGGGCTGGCGGGCATGACCCAGTTAGCCGCATTGACGTCGCCATAGAAGTCATTGCCCCAACCGAAGGACGTCTCACCTTGGAAATCAGCCATAAAGCTGACGGTGAATGTGTCACCGGGATTGCCTTCGAGATTCAGGACCATTCCCTGGCCCTGCGTTCCAACAGCATCTGCACTCTCAAACCAAGCGTACGGGCTGGCGCTGGCGGCGCTCGTTAGGAGGGCCATTGCCATCAACGCTACAATAATCTTTCCCATTTTCATAACCTTTCGTTCCACTTCCTTGTTTTCTTTCCTATTGTTTTCAGTCTACTTCTCGACTCCGCTTCTCACTATGTGGTCGCCCCTGAAAACCCATTAACAAAAACGACCACCTCTTGATCTATCAATTCCGAAGTGAACCATTTCACCCGCTCAGCAAAACACCCCACTTATGGGCAGGCTGTTGCGGTCTTGCCATCCCCAAGGCCGGGCAGGTCACTGTTGTTAACAAGCCTGTCTTGGCCCCAGTCGTAGAGATACATCTGTTCCTGAGTGAGCGGCGTGGCCTGATTCTTGGCCGCACTCCACCCGGCAATGTCACTGTTGTTCACTTGACCGTCGTTCGAGCCGTCCCACTTCATCCTAAGCTGAATGTAGGCGTCTGCGGCATGAATCGTGTAGTCCTCAGTATCCAGGCTGCCGTTGTACGTCTGTGTATCCTCAACACCAGCAGTGTAGCCGAAGGCCACCGTCTCGTCACCCGGATCCGTCGTGTTCACACGCGTGATCAGCAACTCGTTCACGCCCATCCGGACGCCGTAAGTCGACTTCGAAGCGTGATTCTTCAGCGACGAGCACTCCCGCGTACCACCGGTCACGGTGAGCTTGGCGAGGCGATACGGATCAGCGCTGGGAACCAGGGCATTTGTCGTATTGAAGGCAGGGGGGTCACCGGCAACCGGAACCTTCACGGCCTTTGCGCCAACGTAGTTGGGCGCAACCCATGATCCAGAAGCCGTTCCGGCATTCGTGTCTGTCCAATAGCCTTCCCACGTCAGGCTCATGCTGCCAATTTGGTTTTGGCTGCCATCACCGAACTCGGGCACCGTGTCGAAATCCAAACCGATTGACGAAATGACATCATTGGCATCGATCTTCGAGTTCACGTACGCATACAACCAGAGGTCACCAGTTGCAAAGTTGTCATCGTTGTCGAAATCCGGATAGCCATGAAGACCACGCGGGATGGCATGCCAGCCATCGGAATGCGAAGCACTAATCCGCAGGACTTGGCCATCACCTTCTCGACCGCTGTTAAACGCTGCTGCGCCAAAGAGACCACCCTGGCCATCGGTAAACGGTCGGAAGATCGGCGTTCCACTAGTGATGTCCTGGTTCAAGTACAGAACTTTCGCGCCTGTTGCGGTGCCGGTATTGTTTCGAATGTCGAACCAAAAGTGTGTGTCCGCCTGTGCCCAAGCTGACGGCGCCAAGCTCAGCACCAATGCCAGAGCAAGTAATGTTAATACTGTTTTCTTCATTTCTTTTCTAGCTCCTTCCTCCACGAGTAGATGGAGGCTCCCAAAAGTTTCCGGGGCCGTCACTATACAGCGCCCGGCTGGGACCCTAGCCTACCGGAGCGTCGGGTCTCTATCGCTCCCGATGCTTTACTTCGCCGGGCGGGACCATCCCAACCGTCGAAGTCAACGTCTGCTTTACCGGAAGTCGTAAGCAGAACGCCGAAAGGAGGCTAACAAACCGTGTTCGAGCATAGGTCCGGAAGGTTCTACACTTACGAAACTGGCTGCCTCTCCCTCCACTTCCAGAGCTTCTCACACCCTACCAACCTAGAGAGTTCGAAGTCCCTGTCAATCGCGGCTCGTGCTCGTTCCGGCGCTCTTGCTTCGCCAGCCTTCGCATTTGCCAACACCGCTAATCTAGGTGGAGCCTCTTGCATAACTCCGCCTGTCATAGCCGAATGACAGCCGTCCGTCCTCTCTGGCAGACCTGTGTCCGCTACTGCCTTACAGCACCAGTATGCCACCGAATGGCGGCCCCTAACACTGGTGACCACCCACGGAGTCCGTCTGAACTCCTGGGTGCACTAACCATGGTAAGCGATTGGGCAACCTCATTTCAACCATCTTGTTGCGAAGAATTTCTTTTTTTTCGGCGGTGGCGTAATCACACCATCGATCGTTCTAAACCTCTAACATAGGACTACGCCAAGGGTTACATCCGCAACGTCCTCTGCGGACTCAAAAAAGGATAAAAATATTCGGACTCATGCCGCCTTTCTCAGGCCGCTACACCGCCGAATCCGCAACGTCCGCAAACTGAAATCCCAACCGGCTCATTTCCTGGCCGCCGGAATCATGAGGCCGAATTCCCTTCACTCGATAAGCGGGAAACTCTCTTCTCGCCAGGCATGACTTCCGTACCCGATCGAAACACTCGCCCGAAGCACCCTTCGCGTCTCGCTGTCGGAACATATCCTCCACGTGGCGGATATCACAAGCGTGCGGCACAGCCTGCGCGAGTGTCTCCACGCGTGAACCGCCTGGTGTCACTGCGATGACACCTTCGATTCCAACGGATGATGCAAAACCAATCTCCGTTCCCGAGCCACATGATGTTGATTCATCGAGGTTGCTTGACGACCCGCCGATAAACTTTGCCATCGCGTCAACGATCAACGAAATCCCCCGGGCCTTGGCTTCCACTGAGTAGCCCGCGATGTGTGGCGTGGCAATGTCGGCGAGCCGAACCAGGCGTTCATCCACGCGAGGCTCGTTCCGCCACACGTCCAATACCGCAGCCCGCGAATTGCCGGCGGAGAGTACCTGCACCAAGTCTGATTCGCAAACCACTTCTCCTCGGGAAGTGTTGATGAACATCGCCCCGGGCCGCAATGCCGACAGCCACGCCGAATCCACCATGTCGCAGGTGGCATCCTCGCCCTCAACCGTCAGCGGCACATGCAACGTGACGATGTCCGCTGCATCCGCCAACTCACGAAATGCGACGTAGTCACTGCCGCCGCACAGGCGTTGCAGCGGCGGATCGCATCGTAGCACGCGCATCCCCAACACCTCGCCGAATTCAACGACCCTCGAGCCGACATGACCCACGCCCACGACACCCAAGACCTTCTCACGCGGATCAAACTC
>CAZTAR010000292.1:0-6336 GCA_964611695.1 uncultured Planctomycetaceae bacterium
CACGCTTGACACGCAACGGGCTTTCATAGAAGCCGCGCGCGTCAGCAAGCGGTCAGCGTTCGACCTTGTGGGTGGCGAACAAACGGGTGATCCCCGTCAGCCACGGGGGGCCGACGCTACAGCGGAGAATGCAATCTCAACACTAAAATGCTCTGACCGTGAAAAGGCCTATGCCGCCGAGGGCCTCCGCGAATCATCTTGTCCAGGTTTCGACAAGAGAGGGACGGCGGATGTGTCTCACCGTGCCTCGGCTGGACGGCGAACACCTTTTTCCATGAGTCTTGCTGTGGCGGGTGGAATTCTGGAAAGCGGAAGGACGTGATCGATTTCGCCGGTTGCGGCGGCGACCTTCGGCATTCCGAATACGAGGCTGGTTTCCTCGTCCTGGGCGATCGTCCATGCGTCGGCCTGATGCATCTCGACGATGCCTTTGGCCCCGTCATTCCCCATGCCTGTCATGATCACTCCGATCGAGCGCGGCCCGCAAGCACGGGCGACAGACGAGAGCATCACGTCCACGGACGGCTTGTGCAGCGAGACCTTCGGTCCGTCATCCAGGCGGACGCGGAGGTCCACACCCTGGCGGGCAATACGGAGGTGTCGCGAACCAGGCGCGATCAGGATCGTTCCCTGTTCCAGCTTATCGCCTTCAGCGGCTTCTCGCACGTTCGCCGCGCAGGCGTTGTTGAGGTTTGCCGCAAAGCTGGTTGTGAATGGGTAGGGCATGTGAATGGTGATGATGATCGGGACGTAGTCACTTGGGAAGGCGGGCATCATCTTCGTGAGAGTTTGCGGCCCACCACAACTGATGCCGATGGCCACAACCCAACCACGCGCATGACAGGGCGGCATCGTCGGCGCCGCGCCGCCGGTCGCCTTCAAGATTTGTTTCATGCACCCTTTGGCCTTCGACGCGGCGACGACCATTTGGGCGAGCTTCTGCTTAAACTTGGCCAACTCGGAGTGTTGCCCCGCCCCCGGCTTTGTCACGTAATCAAACGCCCCTCTTTGGAGTGCGTCAAAGGTGATGCTGCCTCCGGCCTTGGTCAGAGTCGAGACCATGACGAACGAGATGGGGACTTTGCCGGCGACACGCTCCAGGACGCCGATGCCGTTCAATCGTGGCATCTCGACATCGAGCGTGACCACATCTGGGCGCAGCCTTTTGATTTGCTTGATCGCCTCGATCCCGTCCTCCGCCAGGCCGACCACCTCGATTCGCGGATCCTGTGACAGGCCGCTTCGAAGCATGGTCCTAATGAAGGGGCTGTCATCGACAACGAGGGTTCGCACTTTTTGCGTCTGCACGGGATCAGCCTCCCGTCGGGACGCTTTGTTTCATCGCAGCGTACCGACATTTTCAATTTCATCACACCGCGGCGGCGTGCCACGAAGGAACCCGTTGGCTGTCTTCGGTCTGAGGCAGGTATCGGGCTAATCCGGCGAATACTTGGTTTGATTCACGACAGGTATTGTGACACATCATTCATATGTGCCATGGCGCGCGTGGAAGCGACGTTGTGCCTCGCGATCGCAGCGCGGAAATGGCAGGCGAACGATGTTGTCGTTAAAGGTTTGAAGGTGTTTCTGGGTTACTCGCTCCGGCGGGATTGGCAGCATCATCGACCATCGGGTCGGCGGTACCAGGACGACCGAGGTTCGGAGTGTGGCTATTTTGCCGATGCCGCGTCTGTAGCCATCCCACGAGCGACCGATACGCTCGATTCGCCAATAATAGGCCAACTGAGAGCGACGTCCGATACAGCGGCTGTCATCCCAATCCTGGGGTCCGCGCAGAACGGCGAGGAACACTTCCTGGGAGATCCCCGCGTGACCCAATTCATGTTCGGCGCGGCCTTCCGCCTTCTCTTTTTCCAGGGGATCGACCCGGATCACGATCGATTGATCCAACGAAAATAGAATCGGCGCGAGCAATGTCGCCTCGATCCGAACGCCGCGGGGCCCCTGATTGTCTGGAGCGTCGGAAGAGGCGCTGTTTGGTTTATCTGGCGGGACCTTGTGTAGCGTGTAGAGAATTCGCGCGACGTCATTTGTGATGAACTCATGGAAATGGATTCCCACAACCTCGTGAAGGTCTGGCGACATCCATTGCTTCCACAAGATCTCCGGCACGTTGATCACCGGGAGCGTATCCTGTTCTTGCTCGATCCTGACGCGATCCACCAACAACTTCGACGCGTGTGAATGCGAAACCAGGGATCGCACGTTTGGTAGGCCTCGCTGCCAGAGGTCGGCGTTTTTCCCGCTGGGCGTGACCATCAGTTTCCATGGTACGCCGTCGCGCGGATCGTTTGATCGTGTCGCTTGGTAAGCCCAGCCGCCGAGGTCGATGGGTTTGTCGGATCGCTCGGTTGTCTTGCCTTCGGGGACCGGCCAGAGATCGATCGTTCTGTTGCCGGTCGGCGTCTTCAGGCCTGCGGTATCGTCCGCAATGGAAGGCCTCAACATCAGGAACATTGCGAGGCCAACCGCAACCGCACAAAGGGTGCGCGGGAACAGCCTGTTGTCCGACCGTGCCGTCGACAATATTCCGACGCGATGAGCGGTGGAATGCTGCTGCCACAAACCGGATGCCATGCGATGACGACATTCGAGGCTTCGTCGTTGGGTTTGCATGGTGGGATTCTCCGGAGGCGTCAAGTTTCGGCAGGGATGACGAACCAGGGACACACCATTATAGGCAGTTCGACTCAGGTACGCCACGTTTGTGTTGTACGGCCCATCTTGTAGTCCTCAGGCGGCTTGACCCATAGAAACGATTTCAGAATTGTGGCACGGGCGTCTCGCCTGTGTTCTCACCGCCGAGACGGCGGCGCCACAATGTGTTTGGCACAGTCTTGGCGTATGCTGAGATAGTTTCTTACTCCCTTTCGTCGGAGGCGATCGGGCTTCTGACGAACGTTCGCTGGTTGCGGTCCTTGACGACCCCGGGAAAACGAAGGGCCCGACCGTGCATCACGACCCACACGCCTGGCGCCAAGTGTGCGCAGGCGAACAGGGCCTCCGTCACATTCTGAACGGCGTCCGTGTCCCGAAACTCGTAGGGTCGGATCGCACCTGTGAGGATAATCGGTTTCTCGAGGGTCGAGAGGTTGGTGTGCAGGAATTCGCCCGTGACGGAGAGCGTGTCGGTGCCATGAATCACGACGATTGCGTCGTTCTGAGAAAGGGCTGCCCTGAGTGCATAGAGGATCGCTTGCCGATCAGTCTCGTTCATATCAAGAGAGTCTTTCGACATGACCGGAATGAGGCGAATGTCCATTTCGACATGACGCAGGCTCCCGAGGATGTTATGCAGCACGGAGCCGACATTGGCGAGGGTGCCCTCGGACTCGTTGTAGGTCTTCTCGATCGTTCCACCAGTCGTCAGAATGGCAATGCGCATGTGTCGCCTACCTGTAATTAGCTTTGTTCATCGCGGAGGCTTGTGAAAGCCGGAATCACCACCGGCCCGGTATCGTGACTCAATACCAAGTTCCACAATATAGCCTGCACGGGCCCCACCTTTTCCCGGGACTCCTCTGCATTCTACACCGGCGCAAGGCGTCCGCGTAACAGGCGGCGAGGAGCTACTTTAGAATGAGTCGCTTTTAGTCTGGGTTATCATGATGAGCGCCATGCAACGCCGCATGAACCACAGAAATTCACGGCGCCGGGCGCCTCGGGTGGCATGGGTCAACTTGTGGACCCGTGTGCCCCGTGCCACTGCGCTTGAGCAGTGCCAGGCGCCGTGCTTTCACGCGACACAGTCGCTGGTAAGCATGGCGAATGCAACGTTACCCATGTCGCCGCGGTTTCAACGACTGCACCGGAACACCACATTCGGAAGCATCCGCCGGTTCTATCGACTGCTTGTGCGACGGCGCAACGTCCTGGCTGGCCGGCGAATTGGTAATCCCGTTCGGCTACAGGGTGTGATGATGTGGCGAAGCATGGGCTTTTGAGACTGTCATGCTGCTGAAAGCCCTATTTTTCACACGCGAAGTGCAACACCAGGAAGAGGATGGAGAAGCCCGTTAGGAAGGCGAGGCCGATCCAGCTCAAGGCGCGGAGCAACTTTGGTGGTGCGGCGTGCGCGGGGATGTCCGAGAGCGAAATGGCGCGACAATTCAGGTATGCGAACAGCGGCGCTGAAAGGAATGCCAGCGTCGTTGTCGCATCCACCAGTGGTTTCATCACGCTTGTCAGAAAGAGGAGAATCAGAATCGCGCCAACGCCCATGACGCCGAGGACCCCCCAGTAGGGCGCAATGCCGAGCTTCTCCGATCGCGGCCAAGCCAGACGGCAGCCGGCGGACAAGACGCGCGGGTAGCCGTCCAGCACGGTGATCAGGGTGCTGAACATGGTAATGAAAGCCGCGGCAATAATGACTGGGCGACTCCAATCACCCAGGGCGGACGTGTACATCGAAACGAATTGAGCGGCAAAGCCGGCGCCGCTGCCGGCGATTTCCTGCCCGGTCCCGAACATGACCATGGCGCCCAGGCTCAGAAACATCACCGCCATCACCAGAGAGCCGAAGTAACCAAGCTTGAAGTCGAACATCGCCTCGGGCACGGTGGGGCGATGGCCGGTTTGTCTGATCCGTTCGCGCATCCAGAGCGACGGCCAAACAGAAACGTCGACCGGTGTGGGCATCCAACCCATTAGTGCGACAAGGAATGAAATGCCGGCGGCGTTCCAGATGCCTGGCGCTACGACGTCCGGAGCGCCCATCCGGCCGTGCGAGATCGACGCGACCAAAGCAACCACCGTGCAGCACGCCAGAAACACCATCAGCACCTTCATCAGGTTGTCCAGCAGGCGATATCCGCCGGAGATGAGTACGCCCACGCACAGCCCCAGCAGGATTACGGCCCAGATTACGGGCGGAAGATTCGTCGCAAACAACTGCGAGGCCATGCCGGCCGTCACGATCGTCAGAACGGCGGCGGTCGGGATACTCAGGCCGAATGCAATCAGCATGAAACAGATCAACGCCCAACGGCCGACGCGCGCATAGCCGCTCAGCAGGCTCTCGCCCGTCGCGGCGGCATAGCGATGGCTGTATTCGAAGAACGGGTACTTGAGCAGATGGACGGCGACGACCGCCCAGATCAGCGTGAACCCATAGCCCGCGCCAGCCCGAGTGGACTGCACAAGGTGCGACACGCCGATGGCCGCCCCGGCGTACATAACCCCCGGGCCCACCGCGTTGAAGAGCCCTCTTCGTCGCGATGCCTGAATGAACGCCACGTCGGCCTTTCCAAAACCCGGACAGCAAGGACTGTCACATCGTGCAGTCCGCATGAGTAGCGACGATTATTGCCTTAATTAGCAGGCTTTGCCAGCCGCGACACGTCGAAGGTAGTTTTTTTGATTCATCGATGTACGATGGGCAGTGTGGCGCTGCATCTCCGCATGGCCGCTTCCGTCAGAGAGACTGCGGACCTCGGCCCGACGCAGATGCGGCTTGATGTTCCGTCTCGACTTACGAGGAGGCTCGCATGCCATGGGACTCGATGCACTCTTCTCCCCCCGCGCGGTGGCGGTCATCGGCGCTTCCAATCGCGAGCTGACCATCGGCTATCGCATCATCGAGAATCTGCTCGACTTCGGATACACCGGACCGGTCTATCCGGTGAATCCCAAGGGCGGTGAGATTCGCGGGATGACGGCTTATCCGTCTATTCTCGACGTGCTGGAGCCCGTCGATCTTGCTCACATTGTTATCAAGAACACATACGTGCCAGTGTGCATTGAGGATTGCGCGAAGAAGGGCGTGCGGGCGGTCATCGTGAATACGGCGGGCTTCCGGGAGATCGGCAAGGAGGGCGAGGCGCTGGAGCGGCAGCTTGTCGAGGTTGCGAAGAGGACGGGCATTCGCGTGTTCGGGCCGAATTGCCAGGGCGTGATCAACACCGATCCCGCCGTGCGGGCATACTGCAACTTCACGTTTACGCGGCCGACGCCGGGCCACATCTCGATCGTAGCGCAGAGCGGCGGTGTGGGCGAGGTGATCCATCAGCGGATTACGGAACTCGATGTCGGCGTGCGGCAGTATGCCAGCAACGGCAACGCATGCGACGTGTCCATCCCGGAGATTATCGAGCATTACGGCAATGACGACGAGACGAAGGTGATCGTCGTCCACATCGAGAGCCTGCCGGACCCGCGGGCGTTTCTGGAGGTGGCAACGCGGGTCGCGCGGCACAAGCCGATCCTCGCGATGAAGGCGGGCCGCACGGCCGAGGGCGCGAAAGCCGTGTCATCGCACACGGGCGGCATGATCAAGCAGGACACGGCCATCGAGTTGATCTTCGAGAAGGCGGGCGT
>CAZTAR010000293.1:0-1957 GCA_964611695.1 uncultured Planctomycetaceae bacterium
CGTGCCGGCCTCCTTGGCGTTTGCCCGCGCGGCTGCCATACAGCCATCCATCAGTCGATACTCCGGGGGATGCGCGAGAGTCACGTCCATTCCGAACCGCGTCATTAACGTGATCAGGCCTTGCGGCACGGACAGCGGCTTGGCATAGGAAGGCGAGTAAGCCCAACTCACCGCGATCTTGCGGCCGCGGAGGTCCTCGCCAAACACCTCGCGGATTGTCATCAAATCCGCCAGCGTCTGGGTCGGATGATCCACGTCGCACTGCATGTTGATTACGGGAACGTCCGTCGCCTCGGCGACTTCGCGCATGTAACGGTTGCCCTCGCCGAGGATCAGGTCGTGGCGAATGGCGATGGCGTGCCCCATCGAGCCGAGGATGATCCCGGTATCTTTCGCGGTCTCGCCGTGGGAAATCTGCGTGACGTTGCTGTCCAGGAAATGCGCGTGGGCGCCGAGTTGGGTTGCGCCCGCCTCGAAGGCGTTTCGGGTCCGGGTGCTCTTATCGAAGAAGAGCAGGAAGACCGTCTGGTTCGGCAGCAGCAGCGTCGGCTCGCCGCGGTGGAACTTGGCCTTGAGTTCCTTGGCCAACGCGAGCAGTTCGAGAATCTCCTGCGTCGTCAGGTTTTGTGTTTCGATGTAGTCTCTACCTTTGAGGGATGGCATTGGCTCGCTTCTCCTGTGTATGGGCCGATCGGCTCTTATCTGTTGCGATTATAACCTGCCCGGGGGTCTTCGCACTCATTGCATTTTCCGACTTCGTCGAGTCGGTTCCCTCAATTCGAGCCCCGAGCGCAAGCGCGTGCGTACGACCTATCGGTGGCCTGTCTTTCTACGAGAACCCCACGCCGGCGCTTGGGGCTCGGATTAGCTCCGATTAAGGTGTCGCTTTCCTCCGTCGCCTCGATGCGGTGCGCCCGGTTTTGAGCGTCTCGGAGAAGGACTGGGGGAATGCCGCGTAGAACGCCGCCGCCTGCACCAGATGCTTGATGGGGACCGAGTCGTTCACGGTGTGTGCCACGGATTCCTGGGCGGGCCCGAACCCGACGCATGGAATCCCGAACATGCCATTGATCGAAACGCCGTTGGTGCTGAAGGTCCACCGGCCGACCTTGGCTTTCCGTCGAAATAAGGACTCATAAGTCCGGACCGCGGACACCACCGCCGGCGAATCCTCCTCCATCACCCAGGTGGGGAAGTACTTCTCCGTGGGATACACCAAACCCGTATGGCTCGGTTGATCGTACATGGGCACGGAGACCTTCGCGGTCACGCCGGCGCGTTTGACCGCATCGCGGACCTCACGAAGTGCCATCGCCTTTGTCTCGCCCGCCGTCAGGCGACGATCGAGATGGATGTAGGCCTGATCCGGTACCGCGCAGAGGCTGGGCGTCTTGCAGTCGATGTACGAGACTGTGATGGTGCCCTTGCCGAGGAAGGCATCGCCTTGCAGGCGACCGTTGAGCTTCTCGATTTCGCGGACGATCCTGGCCATCTTGTAGACGGCATTGTCACCCTTGTGGGGCATCGAGCCGTGGCACGATCGGCCCTTTGTCGTCACGCCGATCTCCATTCGGCCGCGCTGACCACGAAGCACCTGGCAATTCGTCGAGTCCGTGACAACGACGACATCGGGGCGGAGCTTGTCCTCGTTCACGATGTACTGCCAGCACAGGCCGTCACAGTCCTCTTCCGAGACAGTGGCAACGACATAGAGCGTGAACTCATCGAGCGGAATCTTCAGATCCCGGATGATCTTGGCCGCGTAGACCATCGCGGGGATCGCACCCGATTGGTCTCCCGCACCTCGACCCCAGACTCGCCCCTGCGCGACTTTCCCTTTGTACGGATCGTGCTTCCACTCGGCGAGATCGCCCACGCCGACCGTGTCGCAATGGGCGTCCAAGGCGATGATGCGTTTTCCGCGACCCAGCTTGCCGAGGAGGTTGCCCATGGGATC
>CAZTAR010000293.1:1967-6328 GCA_964611695.1 uncultured Planctomycetaceae bacterium
ATCAGTCCAGACCTTGTCGAACGCCGCGACCTCGCGCATCTCTCGCTGAATGCGGGCGATCACGCGTTTCTCCTGTCCACTTTCGCTCGGGATCGCGATGATGTCTCGGAGAAACCGAACCATCGCAGACTCGCATTGCTTTGCCCGAGTGAGAATCCGACCGTTGTCCATCGTTCCATTGCCTTTCAGGTTGACTGTGCGAGCTTGGGGGCCGGATTCGATCCAACCCCTCGCCACGGGAGGGGAACATTCTAGAGCATTCCGCACGCCAGTGCATCAGCCGATGCCCCTGATTCGACCCCTAGGCGCCAGCGCGGGGTTTTCGTGGATAGGCTTTTGGCCTTTTGGCCCGCTCGCTTGCGCTCGGGGCTCGGATCGGGGCCGCCTCAAATGCCGGGGGCCTGAAACCCGACCCACGCGCAACTTTCCGGTTGGCCCCATCCTCGATGCCGGTTACCATTGGACCCGTGCTGGACAAGACGGAATCCATTCTCCCTTAAGCGGTGGAGACTACCGTGATGGAAAACGAGCAACCCCTTCCGCCGAGTACGATTCTGGTGGTTGACGACAACCCCCAGAACCGAGAACTCCTCGAAGCCTATATGGAAGAACTCGACGGCATCACCACAATCGGTGCGGCCAACGGAGAAGAGGCGCTTTCCAAGGTTGCGTCGGATAAGCCGGACCTGATTCTTCTCGATATCATGATGCCACGGATGAGCGGCTTCGAGGTCTGCGAGAAACTCAAGGCCGATCCGGCCACGAAAGACATCCCGATCATCATGGTCACGGCACTGCAAGAAACCGGCGACATCGAACGCGGCGTGGAGGCCGGAACGAACGACTTCATCACCAAGCCGGTGAACCGTCTCGATCTCCTGACGCGCGTCAAGAGCCTGCTTCGCGTTCGCCATCTCCAGGACGGGGCCGATCGCGACTTGCATTACCTGGACGAGTTGGGCAAGGCGGGCGGGGAGGTGTGACGGGACAGTCCGATTCGCACCGTGCTATGGGCTCAGCATGGCATGGCCATGAAAGCATCTGCAAAAACACTTCGCCTCTTTATCGCCGCTGCCATCAGTGCCGCCATCGGGCTGCTGATCTACGCGTTCTTGTTTCAATGGATGCGGTGGGCGTATGAAGGGCACTTGGTACGATGGAGAGTTTCTGTGGCGGGGGCGGTCTTCTTCAGTCTTCTCTACTATGGCAGCCGCTGGCTCATCTCAAAGGCCAAGCACTGAACAACGTTCCGCCAGGGGACTACGCACAGCCAAGCCAGTTCGGTATCCGAAAGAGGCACAATTCTGGAAGATGTCTCGGCGTGCCAGGATGGTCGGATTCCAGCCGAGCCGCCCGAACCGGCGATTACGAGCCTTCCATGCGGTTGCCTCGAACTCGATTTCGCCCGTTCTCAAGCCGTTGCCGATGTAATGGCCATGAGCACGCTGCAAACCAGCAGGACATCCGCCCCACCGCCGGTTGATTTTTGGGTCGATCCCAGGACGACTCCACGGGGACACAACCTACCGGCAATGGATTACTGGTGTGGGCCTGACCACACGCAGACGCGCGTGCCGAACGCCCTCACAATCGATTTGGAAGACTGGCCCATCTCCGTGCTCGGGCCGGATCACGCCGTCACGGGCCGAGTGGTCGAGAACACCAAGCGATGCCTGCAGATCCTCCGGTGGCACCATGTCAAGGCCACCTTCTTCGTGCTCACGCGTGTCGCGCGAGAGCACGCGGACTTGATCCGAGAGGTTCACGCAGCCGGACACGAAATCGCCTCGCACGGCCACAGTCACGAACTCTTGACGAACATGAGCCCCGAGCATTTCAAGCAGGATGTCCAAAAGAGTGTCGCGATCCTCACGGAGATCGTCGGTGAACGCCCCATCGGCTACCGCGCGCCGGCCTTCAGCATTGTCGATTCCACCCGCTGGGCGGGTCCGATTCTGGCAGACCTCGGGTTCAAGTACAGTTCGAGTATCTTCCCGATTCGCCACCGGCGCTATGGCATCGCATCCTCGCCGAGGCAGATCCATCGATGGCCGGATTGCCCGTTGATTGAGTGTCCGCCGGCCACGTTACGGTGCTTGGGTCAAAACTTGCCGGTCGGCGGCGGCGGCTACTTCAGGCTTCTGCCAGGGTTCCTTGCGCGGCTGGCAATCCGCAGAATCAATACCCAATCGATGCCTGCCATCATCTACATGCATCCTTACGAATTGGACATAGACGGTATCCACTATCATCGTGCCCAGGGCACCAAAGTCTCCGCGGCACGAGGCGCGGGCCAAGCCATGTTCCGCAGCCGCATCGAGAAACGACTACATCGGCTGCTCGAGTCTTTTCAGTTTTCGACGATGCGAAACCTCCTGCAACACGCCACCTGACCTCCGACCCACAATCCGTATGTCTGTGGCGCCGGCGTCTCCAAGTTCCCGTTGTTTCCGTGCGGCCTGCTTGCTACCATTCCTTTCGGAACGATATGCGAGGCGTCCTACCACTTATCCTGACTTCTTTGGGGCTGTTGTGCATGAACTGCAAACCGCCGTCCACACCCGTTGCGCCGCGAGTGCCGGCGCGCACATCAACTGCTCCGCTCGACGCATCCTCGTGGAGCAAACTATTGGACATCGGCTGGGGCGATCACGTGGGGCAAGACTTGGGGCTCTGGGTCTCGGTGGCACGGCAAGAGCTCCTCGGTGTGCGGGACGGACAAATCGACTTCCGCTTCCCGTGCTCGACCGCTGCTAAGGGTGTCGGGAATCGCCGGAACTCCTTCAAAACACCGCTGGGGTGGCATGCCATCAAAGAACGATATGGCAAAGGCCTGCCGCTGGGGGCGATCTTCAAGGAACGCAAGTACACGAAGAATATCTGGCAACCCGACAGAACGACCGAAGACGACCTCATCCTGACGCGGATCATGTGGCTTCGGGGCCTGGAGCCGGGCCTCAACTCGGGCAGGGGCATCGATTCACATGCCCGGTACATCTACATCCACGGCACCCCTGAAGAAGACAGGCTCGGCACGCCCGCCTCCATGGGTTGCATCCGTCTGTCGAATCAAGCGGTAGCGGAGGTGTATGACCAAACCGTCCCCGGCACACGCGTCCTAATCACGGAATGGTGACGCCGCTACCACTCTTGGCTAAAGCCTCCTGCGTCGCTGTTGCATCGCAATAACGCCGACCACCAGGCAGGAAAGCGCACCCGGTTCCGGAGTAATCCTGAAGTCGAGAAAACCCGATGAGGAGTAACCACTCTCGTAATCACCTGTGACCCCGACATCATAGTTCAATTCGTAGGAGTGCGCCGCGAGCAGCCATCCAGAACTGCTCGACTCGCCCCAAAACACACTTTCGCCTGCTGTGTTGTCCCATAGGAAGATATCTCCCCCACCGTCGGGGCCATAGAACGCTTCGAAGCTGTACGGTTCGTCTTCAAGGGTGGTAAAGGCAATGCGCCCCGTGCTCGACGCAGTGTCTCCCGGATGCGGCCCGACGTTATGCTCGAAGCCAAAAAGGAAACCGGCTTCCTCCTCTTCAGCGAAAAGGTTGTAACCTGTCCAGGCGTACGGAACATAATCATCGTGGACGAACGGAAGCGCGACGTTGCGGTGTTCAATAGATTCGGGCATTTGCTCTCCCCGCGTTGAGATAGTTATGAACCATGATTGCCCGACCTCGATGATACTCGCATTTGCCGCTGAAACGCCCAGAATCAGAATGCCCCCGCACAATGTTCCCACAAGCTTCATTACGCTGACCTCCTTAGCTTCGCAGACCATCAAACAACGAATCCTGACTTTCTGTTCCTCTTATTCTTGGAAGACTACTCGAAATGACCTGTGGAAAACAAGAGGAATCCCACCCCAAAAAAGGGAAATTTATCTCGGTTGCGTCCGTGGGGATCGCGTAAGTGCAACGCCCATGCGTTGAAGACCACACCGAGGAGCGAAACACTTCCGAACCCAGCCCTGTCCGAAATCCCGTCCGAATACCTAGACCACAAAGTAGCTCAGCTCGTGCCACGGGGCGATGGGTGGTCGTCCGCAACGCAGTATTGCCTCGCATGTCGAGGGTTTGGAATGGTTGGAAACGAAATCGCGTTGCCGCTAGGATACGGGCCGTCGGCAGTCCGGGCAGCGAGGCCGTTGCACTGCGAAACCGGTTTACAGTACCCGCAAAGACACGCGGGAGAACGACGGAGAACGACATGAAAGCCCACGAGTATCAAGCGCGTCTGCTTCTTCAGAATGCCGGAGCCCCGGTGCCGAAGTTCGAGGTGATCGATTCGGTCGATGGTTTCGATGCCGCCGTGGCGAAACTCGGCGGAGGCACGCTTGTGCTCAAGGC
>CAZTAR010000294.1:0-6302 GCA_964611695.1 uncultured Planctomycetaceae bacterium
CAAAGACGCCTCGGAAAACCCGAAGACTCCCACTGGTGAGAAAGGCGGGCTAGATGGGCCCTCTTGGTGAGGGCTGATCGCTTGCTGACGCGCGCGGCTTTGATCTTGGGGGGAACGCTACCGGAATCGATCCGGGAAGCGGACTGCCGTGATTAGCATGTTCCCATACCGCTCCCAGAGGATATCCTCGTGCCAACTGTCGGCTGCTTTCGGCAATTCGACGGTGATGATCGGCACGCCGCGTGTGATCCCGGCGTAGGAGCCGAGTGAGCCGGGTCGGCCACCTAACTTCACGACGGGTAAATCGCATTGGGCGGCCATTGCCTCGGCCAGCCTCCGACCGGGCCCGTCATAGTCGAGACATGCTTTTCCGTGGTTCTTCGGCTGGTGGAGGGTGATGATGCGATCGGGTTGGTAGCGTTGCAACACGTCCTCGATTGCCCGGCTCTCCGGCTCCGACAGTGCGTTCGAGCCGTGACGATGACTGCCTTTGAAATTCGTTGCGGGGAAGTTTCGATTGAGGTCGATGCCGTGGACGTTCTTGCGTTCGCCCCGTGCCAAGCCGTCGGGGTTGGCGATTGGCATCAGGACGACGCGGCGTCCTTCGAGGATTTCCGTTTTTTTCTTCAGGTGGTCGGCCAATCGTCGGACGAGCGGTGTTCCGGCGGGTTCGCTGCCGTGGATCGATGCCATGATGAAGGCGACATCCGGTCCGTCACCGAAAATAAAGCACTCGATCGGGCGGCCCTCCACGGACTTCCCGACCGTGATTCTCTCTGGTTTCACTGGTGTTTTGCGTGGTGTTTCCGACGGCTTGTGGGTCCGATGTGTACGGACTTGCTCTTCCGGCGCGCGGCAACCTGTCGCCAGAACCAAGCCTAGTAATACCGGAATCGAGAGCCGCCCCGCCCAACCGTGCTTTCGAATCATCGCTTTCACACCAGTCACTTTCACGCCGTTCTCCTGTGCGGTCATCCTCTGTTCGGGGCACTTTGCTCAAGTTTGAGCGGTTCAGGTCTGCTATTGTTATGCCCGTATATGAGAGCATTTTAGGCATGAGATGCTCTAGGTGCAGTTCATCCCTTCATGCGAATTTCGCTCAACCGTCTTTCAGCTTTTTCGGCAATCCAGTTGACGTCACTGCATGGGGAGGTGTCGGAGGCTTGGTTTGTTTGGTGTGGGCGTACCCCCCCGGCCAAGGCCGGGGGCTCTTGAGATGGGACGCTTGAGATGTTGCCTCATCCAATCAGGATTCCGAAGCTTTCTCCTGGGGATCTTCGAGCGGCGATAAGACGAGCACATCCCTTTCGGGGGGGAATCTTGACCGGCCTTGTTCGATGCGCCATCGGCCCAAATCGCCGAGGTTTATTTCGGTCTGGGTGCCTGGGGTGTTGGGCGATTTGAAGGCGAGGTCGGCCATTTCGTAGAGGAGGGTCGAGGTTTGATCGTCGGGCTCTGATGACGTCGCGACTTCGTAGTCTGGCAACCCCATCGCGTGGAGGCCTGCCGTGTCCGAGATGAATTCGTCGCCGTCCCATTCTTCGGGCGGAAAGGTGCGGAAGCTGACAAAGGAGGAGAGCAGGGCCGGGTCATCACTCGCGAGGTCACGGAGGGCTTGCAAGGATGACGGTGGCGAGAGGATCCCGCCGTTGGGCCAGAGTGCGGCGATCATCGGGGCGAACTCCGCCAACGCGGCATGGGCTTGATGGTGCAGGCGAACGGTGTCCGCCGGCGGCACCTTGGTACCCGCGTCGCTCGTCAAGATAATGTGGCTCGTGTGGCCAGCGACCGCCTCAGCGGCTTCGGGCCAATCCCAGGACTGATTGGTGGCGTACTCCAGTAAGGAACGGGAAACCGCCCCGGAACAATTCTCGACGTGCAAGTCAATCTCGCCGACGCGCACGTGGATCGCACCTCCGCGTGAACCCGCTTTGATCCATTCCGCCGAGCGCTCACCACCGCGCCGAAGCGAGGCGACGAAGACTTCCGCGACCACCTTGGAGGGTGATTCGAGCAAGACCATTGTCACGAACGGGCATTCCCGGCGAAGGGGTACTGGTTTGGGTTGTGGCTGTGGTTTGGTTGTCAGCTGGGGCGGATTTTGGGGCGGAGTCTTGGGCGAATCCGAGACGGGTTCGGACTCTGGCTCTGGCCGCTCCGTCGTATCATGTTCTCGCGGGGGCGGCGGCGGTTCGTCCTGCTCGTCGACCTCGGCATCGTGCGATGGTGCTTCCTGGGGAGCGTCCTCCGTAAGATCATGCCGCGGGGTCTGCGACGTATCATCCAACAACGGCACCTCGTCCAGTGGCGCATCGTCCACCTGTGGATCGTCCGGCACAGGGGTGGGAGGCTCCTGGCTTTCGAGTTTCGCTTGGCTCCCTTCTTTCGGAAGGTCGTCAGATCGCTCTTCTAGGGGATGCTCCTGGGGACGCTCCTCGTGTGGCTCCTGGTGCTGCGATGGGCGATCGGTCTCGTCGAGTTCCACTGTCGCTCGGGTATCCTGGGAATGCGTGGCATCTTCCGGGAGGGTGGTCTCTTCGTTCTCTTCGGCGACGGCATGCAAGGCTGGAGGGGCAGCCTCGGGCTTGGATTCCGGCTTGATGAATTCGGGCTTTTCGGCTTCGGGCTTGGATTCGGCGGAGGAGCTATCCGAATGTCCTATTCGTCGAAGGATCTCGATTGCGAGCGCGGCGATCAATGCGACCCAACTAATCCAGGAAGCATGGCCGGTGAACCATGCCACTCCCACGAGAAGCATCGCCGCGACGCCCCAGAGCAGCGGTGATATTCCGCGACGTGCCATCGCGGAGACAGCCAGACTGTGGAGTGCGAGCGTTGAAGACGCAAGACCTAGGATGATGAAAACCCAGAACACGATCCTCGTATCCCCCTATGGGTGCGATGGAGCGGGTCAGTCAGTGATATCGACGAGCAGTTCCTCGGGAATCGGAATCAAACGGCCACTGCAGTCGATGCAGGCAAGGGTCGATTTCGCTTCGCAGAGGAGCCGGCCGTCCCGCCGCAATTCATAGGCGTGGTCGATCCGCGCACGGGTCATTCGTTCGATGCGCGTGAACAGTTCCAATTCGTCATCATACCGGGCGGGCGCTTTGAAGCTACACTCCAACTTCGCGACGGCGAAGAGAATGCCCCGATCTTCCAGGTCACGGTACCGGAAGCCAGCCTGCCGGAGTAACTCCGTCCGCCCCATCTCGAAGTATTCGAAGTATTTGGAATGGTGGAGGTACCCCATGGGGTCGCTCTCGGCGTACCTGACGCGCAGGCTTAGTTGGCATGAGATGGATGTTTCCGACGACATGGCCCTATTCTCATGGATGGGACGGACTCTCCGCAAGTCGTGAAGACGATGGGTGTATCGGCGAGCCGCGTTTACGTGCTGCGATTCCCCCCCAGTTCGGGAGTCGTTCAGATGTGGAAATGTGTTTTGGATTCCTCGTCGGCCACGAGGGAATGATGCTACGGGGTTTCGTGCAAAGTTTGTGTTTCACGTCGGCCACGGGGGGCCGACGCTACCAGGGCCATTGCATTCTCATTCAAGGTCCACTCGACGGGGTTTCTCCAGCGGCAACCGTAAGGTCTTGAAAGCGGCTGGCGCGGCCGCGCCTCGGTCCGTTGGTCCCTTGATCCATTTGTAAAAAAGGCGTGCGGCACCCCTGAAGTAATGGCGCGGTCTGGGGTGCCGCAGCGAGTGGAAGACTCTGATGTCGGAAACTCGACGGTCCGTTTCGATATCGTGCGGGCCGGCAAGCCATTATTGCGATCGCGAATTTCGGCCCTGGTCTCCCCGATTCATTCCGGATGTTGATGGGTATGAGGCCCTATCCCTGAAACGGGGATTCAGTCAGGCAAGACTTCTCTTCCCCAATCTCTCCCGAACCCTTGCGAACACCTTGATTATAGGCAGGGTGGTTTCTTGAGTCAAGAATTCGGTTGCCGGAGTGCCGCGCTTGCAGGGGCGCCCTTGTGCCTTGACGATGTAGTGTACATGAACCGTCGAGTTGCCATTTGCCTTGTCGCCGCGGTTGTCCTCGCCAACGGCGCCGTGTCCTGCCTCTATTCCGGGACCGGCCCTGTCGTGGAGAAGTTGCAATCCGAAGCCCTGCCAACACCCTCCCTCGGCCGGGATATCATCGGGATTGTCGGGGAGCTTCTCACGATCCCCATTCCCACCGACGGCATCGTTGATGTTCGCGACGTCGTGGTGCTCATCGCGCTGGCCGCGGCGCTTTTGATTGTGACAGTCGGTCTTTTCGCGTCCTCAAGGTCCGTCTCGCCGGGTTTGTTTTCAACGCCCCGCGGCGTCGAGGGCGGCGGTGTTCCGGGGAAGGACCATGACCCAGTTGGGTCCGATGCGGCGGATTGTGGGTGTAAAAAACCGCGTGCAAGATCGTCGCTGTCTTTCGGGGAGAAGTGGTTGTATGCCACGGGGGCGGGTGTCATCGTCCTGGCACTCATCTCCGCATTCGCCAATGACTCTCCGGGTCTTTCGTGGGGGTGGATTGTGCGGTTTGGTTTGGGCGTCTGCTGGGCCGCCCTCATTGCACAGTGCTTTTCCGCAGAAATGGTCCGCCGCACGGTACTCGCGTTGCTGATCGCCGGGGGCGTGTGCATGTTGCTGACCATCGCCCATCGCGCCGTCAACGGCCTCGCACACTTTACCTGGCCGATCGGCCCTATCACGATCACCGCCGCCTTGGCAGCCGTCTGGGCGGCTTCGGCAGGAGGCTATGCCGCCTCCGTGGCCATCTTCCGCAAAGACCGGCGGGGCCTTCTTGTTGCCATTCCGGTGTGCCTGGTTGCCGTTTTCGTATTGCAACAGACCGGTCGACGGGCGCCTGCGCTGGGTCTCATCTTTGCCGTGGTGTTGGCCACATCGCTTTTGATTTACACCCGATACCCTCGCAAGGTGGTCAAGGTAGGGATTGCGGCGATATTTTCAATCACCGCAATCGCGGCGATCGTGTATGTTTCCTCCCAGGCGAGGAGCCGTGTGGTGTTGGAGGCGGGGCCTTTGGCGCTGCGGTTCGAACACTGGCGACTGTCCTGGGAGTTGATCGCCGCGCACCCCCTGCTGGGTGTTGGGCCGGACACTTATGTCGTGGCGATGACCAACACCATCGCGCCGCTTCGCGCGGTTCAGCCGCACTTCTACCACGGCGCGATTGCCCCTTACGCGCACAACGAATGGATTCAAGCGGCCGTCGAGTCCGGGCTGCCGGCGGCGTTGCTGTATTTCGTTCTTCCACTGGGCATCGGCTGCTGCGCAATCCGCAGGGTGATCGGCCGCCGAGCGGTTTCCGAGGGTAGCCGCGGCGACCTCGCCGGTCGCGGCAATCGATTTGAGAATGCCAGTCTCGTGGCACTGCTAGCTGGCTTGGTCGCGATCATGACGCTTGAAGCGGCAAGTATCACGTTGCGCGGACCTATCATGCCGGTGTGGTATTGGACGTTTCTGGGTCTGTTAATCGCTCTGTGCAAGTCTCGTGGCAGCGCCGGCTCGCCGGTTTCACGCGGTCCGGCTACCCCGGCTGTTGCACAGGTCGCCCTTCTCCTTGCGGCGGTTGGCTGTTTGGCCGTGGCGGTTCGGGAGGTTGACCAGTCAACGACCATCCGATACGGCGTGGCCCGATCCGGGGTAGAGGACATTTCTCGGCTTTGGGCGGAAAAGACCGTCGTGACCCGAATGCAATTCGCCGCACGCATTTCGGCAATCGCGCATGCTGAACAGCTTCCCGCGAGCATCGATGGGAGCGTCACCGCCTGGCGCAGTCTGTACCAGTTGATTCCGGGCAGCATGAATGTCCCGGCACGGTACGCCGATGCGTTGTTGCTCGCGGGCCGGACTGACGAGGCTCGGCGCGTTCTTGACGACGCGTTGAGCGACAGGCTCGATCCGTTCAACGTCGCGGCGAATACGCTGTATGCGCGGTTACCGAGCACCGATCCCGCGACGCGGCTGGGCTGCGTGCGACGGGCGCTGCGTTCCGGCGCGTTGAGCGTTCCGCTTCGCGCAATCCTTGACGAGGTGGCGCAAGATGAGGTCGCGGTCAGCGTATTCCGCGAAGCGCTCCCCATTGCGAGGCACGACGCCCAAGCGAAACCCGAAGAGAATTCAGTGGGAGCATGCGCGGCCGGTAACACCGTCGAGCTGTTGAGGATCAGTGCGTTTTTTCTGGAGAAGTCCGGCGCGTTGGGTGAGGCGGTAGAAGACCAGCGGCTTGCAGCTGAGTTCTATCGCCGCCTCGAAGAAGAACAGAGCCCTTATCGCCGTCGGGCCGAGG
>CAZTAR010000295.1:0-6292 GCA_964611695.1 uncultured Planctomycetaceae bacterium
AACGACGACATCTATCGACTCATCGGGGTGCAGGAGTATACTGGTCTGGAGAGACCGACGCTTCGCAGTGATGCGTTCCTGATTCCGTGAGGTCGCTTCCATCATGACAAGTCAAGATCAACCGGCTTCCGCCTGGGCAAGAATCGAACTGCGCCAGGGGGACATCACGACGTTTGCCTGCGACGCGATCGTGAACGCCGCGAACTCGTCGCTGCTCGGCGGCGGCGGCGTGGACGGCGCGATCCACCGTGCGGCGGGACCGGAGCTTGTCGCGGAGTGCCGGACACTGGGCGGATGCCCGACAGGACAGGCCAAGCTCACACGGGGATATCGACTGCCTTGCGAATACGTGATTCACACAGTCGGGCCGGTCTATCGCGGCGGTGATCAAGGTGAAGCCGAATTGCTGCGCTCGTGCTATCAGCAATCGCTACAACTCGCCGCGGAGCACGACGTCAAGACGTTGGCATTCCCAGCGATCAGTTGCGGGGTGTACGGTTATCCGCACGACAAGGCGGCGGAGATTGCCCTGTCCACGACGGCTGAGTTTCTTTCCGAACATCAGAAAATCGAGCGCGTGACGTTCCTGCTGTTCGGCCGGGAGACGCTCGCGACATTCGAGGCAGTTCGCGCAAGGCTGCAACGCGGAATGTAGCGTCGGCCCCCTGTGGCCGACGGGGAATATTGAGAGGTCCCACCTTGCGGGGTGCCATGCTTTCACGCGACGCAGTCGCTGGTAAGCATGTTCAAGGTGGAGCAGACATGCCTACCCGTCCCGCTTGCGCGGGCCGTGAAGACATGGCACCCGGCGAATCGAGAGCGTGACGTTTGTGCTGTTCAGCAGGGAGATGCTCACGACATTCGAGGCAGTTTGCGCACGGCTGCGACCGGAGCCATAATGGAATCGGTTAGGTAAGCCTGATTTCTTTCTGAACCTTGAATGTTTGGTTGCTTTATAAGGAAGATACAGGATATGGCCTTTGAGGCGATTATCAGTCGGAAGGGGATTCACAGGGTCGTGCTGGAGTCATATCCGGAGGGGGTGTACGTCTTTGTTTTTGAGGGCGAACACAGCCGTTTTCCAGAGCGAGATTATCTTCAGGACGACGTTGAAATGGCGATGCGAATGTGCGAGAGCGACTTCGGCATTGCTCGCAGGGAGTGGGATGAAGTGCCGGATCCAGGCCTGAGGTGATGACGCTGTTTCGCGAAAGATAGATCATGGACCTCTCAGAATCGAAACGCAAGACGCGCGACGCGAGGGCAGTCCACCTTGCGGAAAGGTTGCTGGCCGGGACGTTCGGTTGGCTTGAGGGCTGCCGCGAACTGAGCGGGCTGCTCCGGGATGAGCATCGGCACGATGAACCGTATGTCACGGTGATCGTATTTGAATCCGATACCGATCACATCCCCCTACCGCAGGAGCGTCACCTCTACGCTGCCGAGTACCTGTCGCGCGTCGACCAGGAGCTTCGCGAGTCTTTGATGATTTACAAGGAAGGCCTGCGAGCCGCCTGTATTGCGATCATCAAGACCAATGCGGCAGATACCCGCGAAAACGGAAAGGAGTAGGGTGCGTTTTGGCGCCCCACCCTGCTTGTCCGCTTGGTCCCCCGAGGAAGGTGTGGCGAGCCGCACCCCACATTGATGGTCGTGGGCCGGGTGCAATGCTTGCACGCGACGAAGTCGCGGGTAAGCATGTTGAATGTGGAGCAGACATGCCTACCCGTCCCGCTCGCGCGGGCCGTGAAGGCAGGGCACCCGGCGTGAACCCCTGGCTTCCGCCAGGGGCTGTGGGCTTTTGATGAATGCGGATCAACTCTTCGTTTCGTCTCCCCCCAATGTCAAACCCCTTCATCCTTTGCCTGTTCCCCGGGTCCTTTCCACACACATAGGCAGCAACAGCCATTGGCGGTATACTCCGCGCACCCATGCATTCACACCGTTACAGAGCCCGACTGATTCTTCTGCTGGGTTGCGTGTTGATTTACGCGGGATGCGTATTGGCGGTAGGGGCCTATCGCGCTCGCGCGGACCAGTCCTCGACCAGTGACTTCGACGACTTCTACTTGACCGCGAAGCACTTCAGGCAATCGGGGCAACGTGTGGATACGTGTGGTGTCCATAATTACTTGCCGTTCTTTGTCCTGTTCATGACGCCGTTCTCGTTTTTGCCGATTAAGGTTGCGAGCGTGGTGTTCAACGGGCTTTCGCTGGGCGGTTTTCTTCTCAGCGTGCGACTGATCGATGGCTGGCTGATCGCGGGGGACGCCGAAGCGCGCGGTCCGCCCGCGTTGCTGAGAATCGGCGCGACGATCGGGATGTCGCTGGTCTACGTGACGGGCTGCCTCGTCATTGGGCAGATGGCGCTGTTCACGTTGACGATGCTCGTGTTCGTCTGGCACTGTGTCGAGACGCGTCATCCCGGGGCCGGCGGGTTCTGGCTCGCTCTGGCGATTTCGACCAAGGTCTACCCGGCCGTGCTTGTGCTGTTCTTCCTGCTGAAGCGACAGTGGGTGCTTCTGTTTTCCACGGTAGGGTGGCTCGTCGTCATGAACCTCATCTTGCCAACGGCCGCCCTGGGCGTCGGGGCGAGCAGGCAGGCTTACGCCGAGTATTGGCGAAAGACCGTGATCGGCCAGAGCAGTCAGCGTCTCGCTGTCGTCGATTCAAACAAGATGAGCTACACGAACCAGTCGGTGGCGCTTGTGGCCAGACGTTTGACGCACCCGACAGACAGCGGTGTGGATCGGGCGGATGGCTCGCCACGGTTCATCAACTTGGTTGACTGGGATTCGACGCCGGTCGGGATCGGTCAGCTGCGGATGGCCCCGGTACAGTGGTGGGTGTGGGGATTTCAGGTGCTGGCCGTTGCTTGTGCGGTGGGTGTCTGCCGACATCGCATGGGGCGAATAGCCCTGTCGCGGGCGAGGCATGAGTTTGCCGCCTTTATCGTGCTCTCTTTGTTGCTTTCACCCATTGCCTGGAGTTTCTATTACAGCGTCTGCTACCTGCCGCTGGCGTTGGTGAACCACCGTGGGCTCATGTTGTGGCGGTCGGGGCGGCGTCTGACGGGCTCACTGGCGATTGCAGTCTGCTGGTGGCTGCTGGCGGCGGCTATTGCGATTCCGTATGCCAGGATGTGCGGCGTTCACCTGATTGGGCTTGTGATTCTCTTTGGTGGACTCCTGGGATATGCGTGTCGGCCCGATCGACGGGCGTGAGGGGGCTATGCGTCGCCTGCCTGGCCCCTGTTTGAACAAGGATGGGTGGCAGGTCTTTCTTTTGGGGTGATGAGGATGACCTGCCACCATAGGGGTTCCAGAGGAAAGGATGTCTGCTTTTACCCGTTCGCTGGGCGATATCGCCCTATGATGGTGGGGAAAATGGCGAGTTCAAGCCATAAAAAACGCCGGTGTGCCAATCTAGGTGGCACAGCAAAACAAAAAAAATGCCCAAATCGGTCAACTTGCCGATTGCGGGCTCGGGCTCTACATTCGGTTGAACCTATTGAGAGGGTTTGAAGCGTCACATGGAACCGAATGCCGCCAACTCGAAAGCGCCCACTTTACCCTCCGAGGCTTCGGCTGAAGCCTCTGGTGGCCCGAACATCCCCCAGGGGGCGGCTTCCCAACAGGATTCTGGTGAGCCAAACCCTGAGGGAGAAGAAACCCTCAGTCAGGCGGCAACGGAGGCAGAGCAGAAGGGTCCCACCTCCAAGGCGGGTGGCCAGAAGCGTTCGCAGCGGTCGCAGACATCTATCACCCCGGCCATGAGGCAGTACATCGAGCAGAAGGAGCAGGTGGGCGATGCGATATTGCTCTTTCGAATGGGAGATTTCTACGAGACCTTCTTCGATGATGCCAAGACGATCGCTCGGGTATTGGGGCTGACGCTGACGGCGAGGAACAAGAACAGTGGAAACCCAACCCCGCTGGCCGGTGTGCCTTACCATGCCGTGGATGGCTATATCGCGAAGCTGGTGGCGGCCGGGTACAACGTGGCCATTAGCGAACAGCAGGAAGACCCTCGACAGGCCAAGGGCGTCGTCAAACGCGGGGTCGAACGTGTCATCACCCCCGGCACTTTGACCGACGAAGCCTTGATGGATGAACGTCGGAGCAACTTTTTGACGGCCGTCTGTCCCGTTCGGGGTCGGCGAGCGGCCGGGCAAGTTGGCTTGGCGTGTGTCGAGTTGGCAAGCGGACGGTTTTTCGCCCAGATGGTACGGGCGGATGAATTGTCGGACGAACTCGCGCGATTGCGACCGGCGGAGTTGCTCGCGCCGGAGTCGGAGACGGAAGCGGAAGTTGCATTCACCGAATCGCTCCAAGGGATGTTGGAGGCGGGACCCACGCTTCGGCCGCCGCATGTCTTCGATGCCCACATGGCGGAGCGCCGCATTTGTGAACAATTCAGCGTGTCCGGCGTTGCTGGGTTCGGGTTTGAGGCTTTCGATGAATCGCTCTGCGCGGCGGCGGCCATTCTTGAATACCTTCAAGAAACGCAGAAGTCAGCGTTGCGGCATATTCTCAAGATCGTTCCGCGTCAGACTGCTGATTGTGTCATGATCGACGAATCGGCCCTTCGCTCACTCGAAGTCGAGCAAACGCTTCGTGACGGAGCGAGGGAGGGCACGCTCCTCAGCGCAATCGACATGACCAGCGGGGCGATGGGGGCTCGACGGCTTCGTGAGTGGCTCTGTTTCCCTGTTTTGCATCCCGGCGAGATTCGCTGTCGCCAAGAGGCAATCGCGAGTCTGCGCGGTGAGCCTGACCGGTTGCGACGGCTGCGTGAGATATTGGGGGGAATCGGCGACATCGAGCGAATCTCCGCACGGTTGGGCGTGGGGCGAGCCTCGCCGCGAGACTTGGTCTTGCTGGGTGAAGCTTTGAAGCGATGCGGAACGATGTCGGCACTCATTGGATCCCCGGTCCAGGCTGCGGCGGACGACACTGAGGATATGTTGACCCGACTCGCGGGATCTCTGGGCGGACACGAGGCGTTGGTTGATTATCTAGCGGGGGCGTTGAAGGCGGATGCGCCACAGATTGTTCGCGATGGTGGCTACATCGCTGATGGCTTCGACACCGAACTCGATCGCTTGCGCAATATCGAGCGAGAGGGGCATCAGTGGCTGGCGGAGTTTCAGGCTCGCGAGGCCCAACGGACGAAGATCTCCGCGTTAAAGGTGGGGTACAATTCGGTCTTCGGCTATTACATCGAGATCACCCATCAACACCGTGACAAGGTTCCGGCGGAGTACGTTCGCAAGCAGACGATTCGGAATGCCGAGCGGTACATCACTGACGAATTAAAGCGGCATGAGAGTGAAGTGCTTGGCGCGGCCGACAAGGCGAAGCAACGGGAACTCGATCTGTTCGACGTCATTCGGAATCGGGTGGCGGAGGCGCTACCGAGGCTTCGTGAGACCGCGGATGGCGTGGCTGTACTCGACGTGCTGGCCGGTTTTTCCGAACTGTCTCGTCAGCGGGATTACTGTCGGCCGGAAGTGGTTCCACACGCGGGCGACGGCGCCGCGCGGGACTCCTCATGTGGAGTCCTGGAGATCGTGGACGGTCGCCACCCCGTGCTCGACGCGACGCTGGGTGAACAGTTTGTGCCGAATGATTGTCGCCTCTCAAGCGATGAGAACCGGCTGCTGGTCATCACGGGGCCGAACATGGCGGGTAAGTCGACGTACATCCGCCAGGTGGCGTTGCTGGTACTGCTCGCCCAGACCGGCAGCTATGTCCCAGCCAAGGCGATGCGATGGAGCCCTGTGGACAGGATATTCGCCCGGGTGGGGGCGAGCGATGAACTGGCTCGGGGGCAATCGACGTTCATGGTCGAGATGGTGGAGACAGCACGCATTCTGAACAATGCGACCTCCCGTTCATTGGTGATCCTGGACGAGATCGGGCGGGGCACGAGCACGTACGACGGCCTCGCGCTTGCCTGGGCTGTGACGGAGCATATCGCCGGTCGAATCGGATGCCGCACGATGTTCGCGACGCATTATCACGAATTGACGGATCTGGCCGAGTCGCTGCCTGGGGTGGCGAACTTTAACGTCGCGGTGCATGAGGCGCTGCGGCCGACGGGCATGGGGCGCGATATTGTGTTTCTTCACAAGATCGTCCCCGGCGCGACAGACAGGAGCTATGGCGTCCATGTGGCGGCGATGGCGGGCCTGCCGGCCAGCGTGCTCAAACGGAGCGAGGCGATTTTGGCGGGGCTCGAGCGTGGGTTTGCAAAAAAGAGCCCCGGGGATTCGGGGGGAAGTCGCGGC
>CAZTAR010000296.1:0-6281 GCA_964611695.1 uncultured Planctomycetaceae bacterium
TAGTTGAAATCACGCTTGACACGCAACGGGCTTTCATAGAAGAGCCGCGCGCGTCGGCAAGCGGTCAGCGTTCGACTCTGTGGGGGGCGACCAAACGGGTGATCCCCGTCGGCCACGGGGGGCCGACGCTACAACGGAGCATGCACTCTCAACATTAAAAGGCGCTAGCCACGATTGCTTCGGGGGAGAGCGGAACACCTGACGAAAAGAGCCCCCACCCCTCGATCAGAAGGGTGGGGGCTTGTTGCGTTTTCAAAAGCTGTCCGGCTTGGGCGCGTTGGCCGTTGTTTAGGGCGTCGCTTGTTCGACGTACGCCGGAGTTGGATCATCAAGCGGGTACCAGTCCGTCTCCGTGGCGAATAGGTTCCTCGCCTTGACGCGGAATCGGTAGGTGGTTCCACTCGTCAAACCAGTCGCCGTGATTCCCTGTGAGACGTCTTGCACCCAGGTGTTCGCATCGCCACCTCCGACAGGGGCGCCACCCAGGGTGGTCACCTCGAAGAACAAGCCGGAGTCATAGAACGTCAGGTTGGTGAACACGCCGCCGACATCCTCGTCGTGCGCGGTGAAGACCTCGATGCTTGTCGGCGCGATCGTGCCGAAAGTCAACTCGGAAGGGGTCTCGATGGCGGTGCCGATGGTCCGCAGGAGATCCTGGCCTGTGGCGTTCTGCAGAGGGGAACTGTCCCTTGCCGCCAGGGTGTATTGGAAGTACATGTTCTTCGCGAGTCCGCTGTCGATGTACACCGGGTCGGCATCCCAAGCACGATCGTGGCCACCGACGAGACCATCGTATGCAAACTCAATGGGCGGCGTCCTGTCTTCCGCGTAGCCGGCCATCCGAATCTCCGTGGAACTGATCGGGTGGGGCTCCTCCCCCCAGGCCAGATTTGCCGGCGGCTCGTCATCGAAGAGCAGCAACTCCACGAAACCCTGAGCGTCATCGCCCTTGAGGAGTTCGTCGCCGGTGAAGTCACCGATATAGTCCGCGTCGTATTCCTCCTCGGCGAATTCAGTGTCGTAGGCGGCTCGGTCCACAAGCGCCATCACGAAATACGGCACATCGTCTGAGTTGATCGTGCCATCTCCGTTCATGTCGCCCTTCGAGGGCTGTACCACCTCGAAGGGAAACGCACTTTGCGCCGCTTGGTAGACATTTCGTCCACCCGAAATCTTGTGTGCCCAGGCAATGAGCTTGATATTGTTTTGATTCGCCCAGCTTGCGGCGTCGAACGTAATAGTCCGATTTATGTATTCACATTCGCCGGGGGCAAGCGTGATGTCCTCGGAAGCCAAACCTTGCATCAAACAGTTGTGGTAATCACCGGCCGGGTAGTCGTCCAGCACCTGGACAATTTGAATGCGCATGCTCTTGCCGACCCCACCGGCCTCGAGGCATACCTTCACGGTCACATCGTATGTCTGGCCTGTGTCCGGCACCGCGCCGATATCGATGGTGACGTCAGTGGAAACTGCCGCGGCGCTGGCATATTCACTGGTGTAGCTCACACCCACCGCCGCGCCGACGCGCTGGATCCATCCATCAAACCACGAGGTGGGCAGGCCTGTGCCCCCACTATAATAAACGCCATACCATGATGCCCGACTGACGCACCAACTGGTTTCGTATGAATCATCGATGTGAATTTCGACGAGGGCGAAGCTGTCCGGGTAAAGGGTCATGAGCTCTTCCGCAGCGGCACGCGCGCGGGGGCAATACGGTCACCAAGTCGCCGTGAATTCCTCCATCAGGACCATCCGATCTGCAGCCACCGCAGAACCACAATAGCCCACTGCCCCAATAGCCACGGCCGTCAGCACCAGCAATGCCGACAAACCGTTCCGTCCGACCCGCGTGTGTCTGTTCATAATTGCCTTCCTTCCTTTGGCTTTCGCCACAGGGCCGCCTGTTCCTCGTCTTCCAGATGGCCCCGAACGAGCCATCCAAAATTCTTTCCACCGGTGAGCCGGAGCCGATTGCCGCTCCGGGCACTCAACTCTGCACTCAAACAATCTTTGCCCATTGAACAACGAGAATCTCGTTGGAACATCGAAGACCGTGGCGATCTTCCCCACCGCTCGCGTTGACGACGGCTCTCCGACAAAACGCGATCAGCCCACGCCCGTCATCAGAAGTTCTTGACATCATCCAGGTTCCCATAAATCCCGTCTTTCCCGGGCGATATTAACAGGAACGTGTTGATATTGTGGGGCCTTGCGACGGCCTTGGAAGAATCCTCCGAGTCGAGCGTGGCATTCCAGGCCTTCGTATCGAGGATGTAGTACGGAAAACACTTCTTGTCGCTCGTGATAGTGTCGCTTTCTGGGGGATCGTTATCGCCAAAGCTGCCGAGTGGGTGATAGAATCCGTTGCCAAAATCCCACGCTTGCGGCGGACTGCATGCCCCGCCGGCGCAATTGCCGGTGAATTGGGCATTGTCCTTGAAAGAGTAGATACCGTCCGTGCCTCCGCTGGTCGTGGTCGCCACGTAGGCGCGAGGACGTTGAGCGGCGACCGCGCTGGCAACGTAGTACAAGATCGGATAACCGAACGAATCTACAAACACTTGTTGTTCGAAGTCCTGGTTTTCCGCCGGGTTGCCACCGATTGTCGGGAGGTCTTCGCACTTCACTACCTTGAGACCGTTCACATACGGGCCAACACGGTCAACGTTCGGTTTGCCGCCGGTGAAATCATACCAAGGAACCTGCTCGGCGGGGTTGCCTGGATCCTGCAGGGCTTCGGGGGCGGCCGAGCGAGGCGCGTAGCCGTTCAGGTCCTTGCCCATCAGGTGCCGGACAAGCCAGTTCGCTCCGGAAATATTCTGCGTGCCGGCCACCGCTGGATCCTCCCCCATGGCCGACGGAGGATACCCGTTCCGCTCTCGGGCCGTCGCATCGGTCTGCATATCGTTGCGATATTCCTCTAGACCTTCGCCGAGAGATTTCTCAACGGCACGGATTTTGACCTTTTGCCCTTGCTCTCTGGCTTTGGAGAGGGCGGGCAACAGAATCGAGATAAGGAGTGTGATGATTGCAATCACAACCAGCAACTCGATCAGCGTGAATCCCTTTCGGTTTTCCCCCATTTGAATCGCACTCCTTGCCCGGTTTCTTGGTTTTGTCATCAGTTATGCCCTCGATGGTTTGTGTTCCTTCACCGTATTGATCCCACAACATGTGCCCAGAACGGGCAGCATGCACAGACCGGACGCCTCTCGCATGCTACCCGAATCTTCGCTTAGACGCAAGAATAACCCTATTTCACGGCCTGTGATCGGGTTCGTCATCATTCTGTGCAGTCTCCGGCTGTTCATCGGCTGTTTTGGCAACAATGGGACATCATGGCCTGGCCGAACACTTTTTTCCATAAATTGCGACTCTAGGCATCAAACGAAATGTTGGAGCCATTCACAGTTGGCTGCACCTGTGGCTCCGCCGTCTCGGGGGTGGAAGACACAGGCAAGACGCCCGTGCCACAGTTTGGCAAGCGTGAACAGCTCTAATAGGCAGCCTTGTGCGGACTGGCATGGTTGCTTGGAATGCGGGGAAGCGAGGCCAGCCGACGAGCGGGAGACAGACAGCCAGCGAGTGGGAGGCAGCATGCAAGCGGGCGGATACGTCGTTCCACCACGAGGCCGAATCGAATCATTGCGGATTAAGGTTGGAGTGGATGAATGATGCCGACAACCTGAACTGCCGGAGTAAATCGCCGGTCAAACTGGAGACGATGGGGCTCGAACCCACGACCTTCGCATTGCGAAAATGGCCCTGGGAACCGCCGAGAACTCCGAATCCCTTGTCTATGCGTAGTTTACCACAAGAACGACGTTTCGCAAGCTGTCGCGATGAATCGCAGTTCTTCGCGTGGAATCGCGGTATTGAAGGGGCCAAACCGGTAATTACCGGCGTCAAGAAGACACGCCCCCAGCGAGAATCTGTTCTGCACGGGTAACAGCGCCAGGCGCATGAGGTTCCTATCGAGTTTCAACCTGCGCGTCGATACCCCGTTGCGAGAGCGATTCCTTGATGCCGAATTCCACGGTGTTTTCTCGGATCGCGCCTTCCGCCTGGGCCATCGTGTTGGTTCGAAACTGCCGTCAGGGCGACGACGTTGTAGTTCGCGTCCTGGTGCATGTAGATCGCGTTGTCGTCCTGGTCGATCTGAACGACGAACTCGTCCACATACCCCGGGCCGTACACCTACTCACGATCCAGCCACTCCTGATCCAGCGAGATGCCGTCGATCCCGTCGCCCAGGATCTGCTGCAGCGGATCGCTCCCGTCCGACGCCGCCGCGGCCAGCTCGTCGTTCTCCGCACCGCCCAGCAGGAGCTGCCCGCCATCGCGAAGGTCATTGAACAGCTCCAGCGGCCGTGTGATGTGCTCCTGGACCCGCCGGACGCCGTCGTAGTAGAAGTCCTTCGTCTGGAGCTTCGTCGCCCCGACGTTGATCGGCGTCTTCTTGTGGATCAACCGACCGAGGCCGTCGTACGCGTACCGGCAGATCATGTCGCCGAGATCGCCGGTTTCAATCGAACCGTCCGCCGGATCGACCACGGCCGTGCCGAGGGCGCTCACCTGCACCAGCCGGTTCCACGCGTCGTACTGGTAGTAGTACTTGCCGTCGCAGACGATGCTGCCGTTCCGGTCGTGGATGATGACGATGTCAAATCAGCAACATCGCCAGTAGTTGTGCCTGTCCTTTGCATCGGCCCTCCTCTTGCTCAAGGGACCAAATACAGCCCGACGACCCTAAGAGATTCCTTGGGCATGTCAAAGACATCAGGGTACAACTGGATCAAGGTTGCCGCACAGTCGCAGCAGAATTCCGCCATCGCCCTGTCCGTGAACAGTACATGTTCGTTCAGGTGAGTTGAGAAGTACTCCTTAAAGAGGCGTACGAACGGCGCAATTGCACGGTAGCTCTCGTCACACTGTATTCCACGCTCGTGTCGGTCGGGATCGAACGGCAGGTGTGCTGCCAGGATCGAAGTGTAGTACAGTTCAGTCACATCGTATCCAAGCAACTCACCTCCCAGCTCAGGCTCGGCATCATCGCAGGTCATCTCGACTAATTCGAATCCCTGGGCTGGGGCTAGCTTGGCGTACTCTTCGATCAACGCGCGAGCTTTGGCCAAGTCGTGTACGATACCGGACGCATCATCACCCTCCTGGTTGTTCACATACCAAAGGAACGCTCGGTTCGCAGGGTGCGTCTTTGGGAGCGAATCGACGTAGTACGGACAGTCTCTTTCAGTACCACGATAACGAGGATGTCTCAGACTCTCACCTAGTACCAACAGATCCATTGTACTTCCATAGCCTCCGCTAGGGCACAAAACCATCCGGGCAGGGCACATGAAATCGTCTGTCGCCGAAATGCAGGTGGGACATCGTGTCCCAAGGAGCATCTTGACCGGGATGAGGAGAATTCACCTTCACCCTCACGCCGTACTTCCTCGCCAACGCGACCAAGTCCCTGGCCTCCTCCGCCGTAAGTCGCGCGACTGTTGTCCCGGCCCGTGCCGCTGCATTGGCTGCCTTATGCAGCTTCTGCATCCACGAGCAAAAAGAACCAGCGTCCTTAACCCAGTCCGGCTTCACACATCCGTTGTGTACCCAGACTCTTGTCTCCGAGACGAAGTAGGTGTGAGTCCCCTGGATTTCCAGGTTGTATACTGTCGCTGCACGGCGCGACGGTTCAAGAATGTGAACGATAGCATCTCCGGTTGCCGTCCGCAAGCGTTCGCCAGGCTTGAGTTCACCTGCCTGGACCCAGCCGTTGCGGTCAATTGAGTAGAAAGGATGTCCCGGTGTCGTCCTAATTGGAGCTACAGCGGCATCGAGGAATAGCAAGAGAGTATGAACCCTCTCTCGGGAAAAAGTGCCGGTCACAATGCCGTCTGCCGGGCCGCTGACGTGAGTTGGGCACGGTTCAATGGACTCCACTTGGGCGGGCCCGTCGATTCCAACCTCCGGGATACGCAACTGCACTGAACTCCCAATATCTGCTCCCGCCGCCCCCAGCCAAGTCGTCGGCCGCAAGAGTACGACCTCCAATGCACTACCTGAAGCGTCTTCCCGGTGCAACCGAACAACACGCCAGCGCGAGGGAACAATCTTCGTTTCGCTGTCGTTGTCATCACTCCCGTCCGCACGTGAAACAACAGGCGTGCCCACCTCCACCGTTTCGATTGCGGCGAAGGTGCCATCCTCCAGCAACACGGGAGTACCGGCTTCGAAACAGGCTCTGGCACTGAAACCGCCCAACGCCAAGC
>CAZTAR010000297.1:0-6255 GCA_964611695.1 uncultured Planctomycetaceae bacterium
ATTGGCAGCTTGCTGCCAGTGCCGGCACGGGCGGACAAGCCGCCCGTGGCACCCATAATGATACCAGTCCTTGAGTTTTTGATCCGCCCATTGGAGCCATTTGTCATCAGCCACCCGAGGTTTTGCGCATGTGTTGCCAACGATTCCGGCCGGTGATAGGTAGGTCCTACGGGCCCTCGCATGTGGAAGTGAGCCTGCGTCGTTCGAAGCCGGTCAATATCGGTAGACGTGGTACTGATCCGGAACCCGTCCTTTTTTCGGTCAAACGCAGGGTGGGCAGGGGAGAGCGGTGACCCCACATGTCGATTTACAGTGTTGCGAATGATGGCTCAACAATATCAGGAGTTCTATCTTCATGTTATACATTAAGTTGTGTGGCTCGTTATCGCCGCTATGCGACAGGTGGAGAATTCTTTTAGGGAATCGACCGATTATTTTAGAGAAAATCGGAACAGGATGTCGATTTTTAGTGTTGACACGCGGGTATACGTCCGTATTGTGCCGCAAAAGCATTCGTTTTTAAACGATGTGGGACGCATGCATCCGGTTGAGTCACGGTCTAACGCAGGTGTGGCCCGGATACGAGCAAGTCTGAAATCGGTGTCAGTGGCTTGTTGCATACTTGGCATGGCGCGGTTGCCAGGATGCACGCATGTTACCGCAACCTGCCAATAGGAGACAAACTTATGAAGCTGGCGTGCCCAGTGGTAGGCCCCAAGACGGTTCTTTTTTCGGCTGTCCTCGTTCTGGTGTCGGTTGGCCCGTTGTTTGGGCAGGCCGAGTCATCTGGTCAAGCGGCGGATCCTGCCTGGCAGAGCGAGCCGATGTCTTTGAATTATCAGCCGGAGCCTGCCCAGGAGGCCCCCTTCTGAGGCGGTGACGGAAAAGGCGGTGGAAAAGGAGCCGGAATCGCCAGCGTATGACATCATGACGACGAAGCGTCTGACGGGCGATTGGGGTGGAGCACGCACGTGGATGGACGACACCGGGATCGATCTTTCCATCATCTACGTGAGTGTCTGGCAGCAGAACTTCATGGGCGGGCTTAACACACACAATGCCGACGACTTCAGCGCTGACCTGCGGATCAACCTCAGACTGGACCTGGACAAGATGGGGCTGGTGCCGGGTGGTTTTTTCTTTGCCCGCGGGAAATCGAGCTATAACGATAGCGTGCGGAGCGAGGTGGGGTCGTTGAGCAGCACGGCGTGGGCAATCGCAGCCGGCGATCACGAGTTCTTCCTCGATAAGTGGTGGTACGGCCAGTACTTGTTTGACAAGAAGGTGGAGTTCCGTATCGGAAAACTGTTGACGCCCGTGGATCTGTTTGACAGCAACCTGTACGCGCAATCACCGTGGGACCAGTTTCTGAACGCGGATCTGTGCCGCAACCCGACGTTTCCTCACCGGAAGGCGCCAGGGGCGTTTCTGAAGTACACGCCATGTAGCCATTTCTACTTTCAGATGGCCGGTTTGAATGCAGACCAGCGGGACTCGACCCGAGCCATGAGTTTCGATACGACCTTCCACAACAAGTATGGCGGCGATAACCCGTACTTCATCGGGATGTGGGAGATGGGCTTTACCCCGAAGCTTCCGAGTGCGAACGGGGCGATGCCAGGCAACTATCGATTGGGGTGGTGGTATGACCCACGCCCTCAAACGATTTTTAGAAACAACCTCGGCGGCGTCCTCAACAATCGGACGCACGGTTCAGACGTCGGCTTCTACGCCAGTTTCGACCAGATGCTCTACAAGGAGAATGACGATCCTAAGGACAAGCAGGGCCTTGGCGCGTTCTTCCGATACGGCTTTGCCCACCGCGATATCAACGCGATCAGCAATTTCTGGTCGGTCGGTTCGCAGTATCAAGGTTTGATTCCGAACCGGGACAAAGACGTTCTGGCCTTTGGTGTTGCCCAGAGCATTATGTCCAGCCAGATGCGACACGAAGTGAACAATTTGGCGGATCGCGAGACTGTTTATGAACTCTACTACGCGATTCATGTGACGCCGTGGCTTGTCGTAACGCCGGATATCCAAGTGATCACCAACCCGGGCGGGAACAAGGATGCAAGGGACGCCCTGATTGGGGGTATCCGTGCGAGGATTTCCCTGTAGGAACAGGATTCTATTCCGAGCCTGAAAAGTTTAAGGAGACTCGACTATGATCAGAGCGCGTACACTACGCAAGATGAAGATGGCGGCAATGACGACATGCACCGTGATGGGCGGTACAGTGTTTGCCTCTTCTTGCACGGTTCAGGATATGGGGGACCAGCTGACGGCCGGTTCACTCGCCTTTGTGAAAAACTACGTCACAGGTTTTTGGACCACGATGATCCCGACCGTAGCTGACGCCATCACGATCGCCCAGAATGCGGGCGTGTCGATTCCGAATCCGCCGTGGCCATAATCGTCCTGTTTGGGACGATAGGGCTCTCGATGACCGAATCCTGCAAAGATCGCCGGTGTCCGTTGTGAACCGACGCAGGGTCGGGGAGCGGACGCTTAATCGGCGTTGGACAGAGCAGATTTTATGGCACAGCTTCATGCTGCTGAGATCTTCAGGTCTGCGCAGTCTGATGCTGTGCCATTTTTGGTGCGCCGTTGCGACGCCCGTGCAGCACGTGAGGCAAGGCACGGCCAAGCAGTCGCTTGACCGTGCCATCCATCCAATCATTCGAGCTGCGAGATAGCACTCGTGCGTCAGCTTGACGGAGTTGCGACCTGCCCCTTTGCCGAGGCTGGGCGGTGTGATTGAAGTTGGCCTTGGCAACGGGTTCCCGATTGTGGATCAAGCGCCAGTCAATACGTGGGTCGTCGGCGTTTCCTTTGCCGTTTACACCCTCGCCATTGTCGCCATCGGGCTCTATTCCGCGAAATTCGCTCGACGAAGTGATGAGGATTTCTTCCTTGCCGGGCGATCGTTGGGTGGCTGGGTTGCGGCACTCTCCGCCTCCGCTTCGAGTGAGTCGGGCTGGGTGACGCTGGGACTTGTCGGCGTGGCGTTCGGCTCCGGTGTCTCGGCTTACTGGATCATCCCCGGCTGCCTGCTTGGTTTCCTGTTCAACTGGTTTGTCTTGGCTGGGCGGATGCGAGACCGGTCTCGGCAGCTTGGCGCGCTGACTCTCCCGGATTTCTTTGCGTTCAGTTTCAGGGAGCGTTTTCCACTTCTTCGTGTTTTGTGCGTCATCGTGATCCTGGTGGCGATGTTGCTCTACGTCGCGGCGCAATTGGCTGCCGCGGGCAAGGCGTTCGCCGCGACGTTTTCAGAATCGGGTGGCGCAAATCTTGGCGATTATCGTGTGGGTGTTTGGCTCGGCGCGGCCATTGTGTTGCTCTATACCGTCGCGGGGGGCTTTCGCGCTGTTTGCTGGACTGATTTTGTGCAGGCGTTCCTGATGTTCGGGACGTTGGTCGTGTTTCCGATCTACCTCTTGGTGACGGCGGGCGGATACGGCTTTATCTTCGAGCAGTTGGAGGCGGTCGGCGATCCGAAGTTGCTGAGTCTGACCTGGGGACGCTCGGGTTTTGCGTTCTTCGGGTTTTTGCTGGGTTCGCATGCGCTCGGGATCAACTTCGGCTATCCAGGTCAGCCCCACGTCCTCGTCCGCTTTATGGCATTGAAGGAGCGTCGCGACGCGCGCGTCGCCGGGGTCATTGCGTTTGTCTGGGGGCTCTGCGTGTATTGGGGCGCGGTCACGGTCGGCCTGATGGCTCGGGCGATGACGGCGGGCGGGGCCGAGTGGGGCCGGCTCATGTTGGCGGAGGAAACGCAAGAGGTCTACAAAGAACTGGGTCTCGTGTTATCAGCGATGCACATGCTTCCAGGCGTGTTGGCCGGTTTGGTCCTCGCGGCCGTGCTCGCGGCGATTTGTTCGACCGCCGATAGCCAGTTGGTCGTCGCGGCGAGTTCGGCGGCGAACGACCTCTACGCGCGGCTTTTCGCCAAGGGAAAACAGCCGGCGAACATGCTCGTCAATCGTCTGGTCGTTCTCGCGCTCGGGCTTGGCGCGACCGCGTTGGCGATCAAGAATCCGCTGAACGTTTACGACTACGTTCTCACCTACGGCTGGGCGATCATGGGGGCTGCGTTCGGGCCTCAGTTGATCCTTTTGTTGATGTGGAAGCGAGCGTCGTACGCCGGCTGCCTGACGGGCATGATTACCGGTTTCGCCGTCGTGTTGATATGGAAGCTGACGTACAGTTTCGACGCCGCCGACTCGACGAGTGTTGAAGTCTACAATTTGCCGTTGGCCTTCACTGCCGCGTTGATCGTCAACGTCGTCGTCAGTCTACTCGTGCCCGATTCTTCTCAGGAGGGACGAGATGACGCATGCGCCGACAGTCCCACGGTTGTCGATGATCGGTAGTGTCGACCGCGGGAAGTATGACGATCGCTCGTTTTATGTTTTGTTTTCGGGCGCTTGCGCGATGCTTCTTCTGAGGTTCCCCCCTTGATCCGATAAAGCCGTTTGTTTTTTCCACATCGTCGACCTTGCGATTGTTGAATCAACCATCTCTTCGATCCGGCAACCAAGGGCGATCACGAGATCTTGATATCATCGTTCGCATCGCTTAATATGAGGTACGGATACGAGTTGGGGGGCTCCAGCATTCCTGCTGGAGGGATGTCTCAACTTCTCACCGAACCTTGAAGACGGGCGTTTGTTTTTTCAACCTGCCGTGTTGGGCGGTACCTCGTATCCACAGTCGCACTGCGACATGGTTGTTTTCTCGTGCTGCTCCGCACGTGTGTGCGGTTTGGCGTGAGCAAATAGAGCGGTCTTACAGGATTCGTAGCGGCTGGCGAGAGCGTCAACTGCTACAGGGACATGCACAATGTCCTAGTGTCAGAAAAGTTGTGTATTCCCATGCAGGGCACGCCGGCGACGGTCGTCGGTGACTCGTTGCGTGGGTGAGGTCAAGTGGAAGAGGATACTTTCATTCAGGAAACGGAGAGGATTATGAGGCATTTATTGGCAGTTTGTCTTTGTCTGGCATTTGCCGCACCGGCGATGGCGGGGCTACAGGAAACAATTCCATTCTCGGCAATTCCCAGCGAGGCGGCTGCTGGCTCGGCGTCGTACAACGCGACGTTGACCGGTGGCTACTATCTGGGCGATATCGACTGGAGCGGCTTCGCGTCCACGATCAACGCTGCGACGTACGGCAGCGAGTTGATGCTCGACCTGACGGGTCCGGGTGCGTTCGGCACGCAGACGATTACGCTCGGCACTGGAACGGCGTTCGATCCCGGCGCGGCTTTTTCCGGCATTACCAGCGCGTTCGATTCCGTTGGTGATCCCGCGGGAATCTGGACCTTTGACTTCTACGAGGACTATGACGACGGTGGTGACGGCCTCGCGGATGCCAGCTGGGACAACATCAGTTTCGGTTTCTACGACGGTATCCCGCCGATGCCGACCGTTTGGTGCACGGGCTTCGAAGACGGCGTGCCGCCGGCCGGTTGGAGCAGCTATAGCAACAGCGGCCACACGGGCGAAGAGACCTGGTACCAGGAAGATTATGAACCGGTCGAGGGCCTTTACTACGGTTCGTGCCAGTGGGATCCCGATCTTGTTGATCAGGATAACTGGCTGGTCAGCCCGGCGACCACGGCGCTTGCCACGATGGAATTGACTGGGATTAGCAGTGGAAGCGTGACGTGGATGGACAACTATGACAGCGAAGTCTGGATCCTCAAGTCCAGCGGCGACGTCCTCCTCGGCAACCTGGAAGACACCTGGAGCGAGGACTGGCTCTGGGCAGATTTCGGCTTCGATCTCTCCTCGCACCTGACGCCGGGCGAGACGTTTCAGATCGCCTTTTCCTACACAGGTAATGATGGCGCGCAACTCAACATCGACGACATTTGCCTCCGTGGTGTACCCGAGCCTGCCACGTTGGTACTCATCGGCTTCGGGGCGATGGCTCTGATTCGCCGACGTCGCTAAACAACGTTGTCGTGGACTCACGGCGCGATCGACAAGATTCGCCGTCGCGTTCCACGAGAACGACTCTGCAAGACCCACGCCCCTGTCGCGCAATCGTGCGGCGGGGGCGTATTTTTGTTGGATGTGCTTCAGGGCGGACCGGGGGTTTTGAAGGCACGGGTTTTGTTTCGGTTTCAGGATTCTGTTGAGTCCCTCCGGGAGGAATCATCGCGTGAATCGAGAGACCCTTCTCCGGTGAAAGCTGACCGCTTTCTGACGCGTGCGGCTCTTCTATGAAAGCCCGTTGCGTGTCAAG
>CAZTAR010000298.1:0-6239 GCA_964611695.1 uncultured Planctomycetaceae bacterium
GGGGCGACGCTACAGAACCGTGGCCTCCTTGCTTCCACCGGCGAGACGCCGGTGCCACAATCAATCGTCAATCACGCTAAGCCGCGGGCGATTCCACGTCGCGGCTTTGGTTGATCTCCGCGAGCGTCTCGGAGAACTCGACGCGATTGCGCTCGACGAGCGTGCCCACAACGATCTTGCCCTCCAACTCCTCTTCAGTCTTGTTTCTGGCAAACCTCACCGGCACGGCGTTGTTCCTGAAGTGCTCCATGAAGGCGAGTCCGTCGCGAAGCCCGACGCGGCGCCAATAGCTGACCGGACACTGGGAGACGATCTCAATGAAGGAGAAGCCCGGCTTCTGGAGGACTTCCTTCATGGCGATCATGAGTTGCCGCCCGTGAAAGGTCGTCCAACGCGCGACGTAGTTGGCGCCTGCGGCCGCAACAAGCTCGGCGATCTTCATCGGGTATTCGGCATTGCGATACGGCGTCGTCGTCGTTACGACTCCAAACGGCGTCGTGGGCGAGACCTGCCCGCCCGTCATGCCGTAGATGTAGTTGTTGACGAGAAAGACCGCGAGCCCGATGTTTCGGCGGGCCGCGTGAATCAGGTGATTGCCGCCGATGCCCGCCAGATCGCCGTCGCCGGCGATCACGACGACGGTGCTCTGCGGCCTGATGATCTTGACGCCAGTGGCGAAGGCGATCGCCCTGCCATGGGTTGTGTGAAGCGTATCGCACTTGAGGTAAGGGCTGGGAATCCAGGAAGAGCATCCGATTCCTGTCACCGAGATGACGTCCGTGGGGTCCACCTGCAAGGCGTGAATGGCGTGAACGAAGGCGTTCAGCACCTGGCCGCATCCACAGCCTGGGCAGTGTGTGGTGGGCAGGATTTCCTCACGCAGATACTTGAGCATCTCGTGCCCTCGGGCAACCTCGGGCTCTTGCGTAATCATGTCACCTCCTGAACGATGGACGCGTGAATCTCGTCCACCAGGTGCGGCACGCCGCCGATCTTCGACACCTTGATCACCGGTACATTCACAAACCGTTCCACCTCTCTGGCGAGTTGTCCCAGGTTCATCTCGGGCACCAGGATCTTGCGGACCTGGTTGCCGATTCGCTTCACCTGCTCGCCGCAGAACGGCCAGATGGTGATGAGCCGGAAGTAGCCGATCTTCAGCCCGGCCGCACGCGCCCGCAGAACAGCGCCGAGGGCCGGTCTGGATGTTGCGCCGAAGCACACGACGGCCACTTCCGCATCATCCATGAACCGCTCTTCGTATCGAATGATGTTCTCGCGGTTCTTGTCGATCTTGTCGCACATGCGTCGGATCAGGCTCTCATGCACCTCCTGCGAAACAACGTCCCGCATCCCGTCTTCCTTGTGGGTCGATCCGGTGACGTGAAGCGCCTCTCCGTTGCCGAACTCCCGCATCGGCATGATGAGACCGGGCTCATCGGCGGGGTCAAACCCGCCCCGTGGGAAGCGTTGGACGTCGTCCAGTTGAGGAAAGACGAGCTTCTCTCGAAGGTGGCCGATCTCTCCGTCCGGCAGGAAGATGACCGGATTGCGGTACCGTTCGGAAAGATTGAAGCAGTCGATCATCAGGTCGAAGCACTCCTGCACGGAGTTTGGAGCGAGGGCGATGGCTTCGTGGTCGCCGTGGGTACCCCAGCGAGCTTGGAAGATATCCCCCTGGGCGGGCTTCGTGGCCTGCCCGGTCGAGGGGCCGCTGCGTTGAACGTTCACAATCACGCAGGGCGTTTCGGTCATGACGGCGTAACCGATGTTCTCCTGCATGAGCGAAAAGCCTGGGCCGGACGTGGCCGTCATCGTCTTCGCGCCTGCCCTGGCTGCGCCGATGAGCGCTGCGATGCTGCCGATTTCGTCCTCAAACTGTACGTAATAGCCGTCGACGCTCGGGAGTTCGCGGGACATGGTCTCTGCCACTTCAGACGCAGGCGTGATCGGATAGCCGGCAAAGAAGGTACACCCCGCGAAGAGCGCGCCATAGGCGACGGCCTCGTCTCCCAACGCGAAGCGCATTGTGCCGGAGAGGCTCGACAGGTATCGCCGGGCCTTGGGGTTCATCTCGGTGGGACAAGAGCCCCCGGCCTTGGCCGGGGGGTTGTCTTGCGACGCACCGGAATGTACCCCATGGCCAAGGCCAGGGGCTCTCGGGCGTGGTTGCTGCTTACTCTGCGATGCGCCCTCAGAACAAGTCATCCAGTTCGTCATCCCCTCCGCCGGGCATTTCGCCGTACTGCTTCAGGTGCTGTTGAATCAGTTCGCTCTCCCGTTTCGTGAACATTCGATCTTCTTCCCAAAGAAAGAAGCTCGCCTCCGCGGATGACTCGAGTCTTTCAAGGAGCGCCGCATGAATATCCTCGGCACCCTTAATCAACACGGGCCTTCTATCGGCGTCGCTCAACACGAGAACGCCTTCGACCGCCGGAACCTGCACAACTCCCGTGCGGTCGAAAGGTATCCACTTCTCCGGCGGCAGCGCCGGGCGCTGGATCTGCAAGCGTAGGTCACACTGGAGGCATCGCTTCGCCTCGGCGATCGCGGCGTCCGGCGCGTAGGTCCGCTCGATCGTCTGGAAGTCGCCGCATCGTTCCTCCGGGTCTGCAACAGGTGGGGCGATGCGGGGCTTCGGTGCGAATCCTTCGTCTCGTCCGATTCGCGGATTCGGTGCGGGATGATCGCCCAGGCTGAAAGAGATGATGCCATCACCGCCGAGGTATCGGTCGATCCGCTCCGCGGCGGCGCGACCGGAAGCGACCGCCTGGATCGCCGACCCGCCGGCAGCAGTCACACCGCTGATGTCTCCGGCGAGAAAGACCCCTTCTTGTTCCATGGGAACACCCTCTGGCGCGACTTGCCCGATGGCGAGGATCACCGTGTCCGCCGCGGCGCGCGTTCGCTGCTGCTCGTCGAACGTGGGACAGAAGCGCCGCTGCTCGTCGAAGACGGAGAGGCATCGCTGAAACTCGACCGCCTCGACGCCGCCCTGTTTGCCGCGGATCGCGACAGGCCCCCATCCGGCGTTGATTTCGACTCCCTCCTCTTCCGCCCTTTCGATCTCGAAGTCGTGCGCGGGCATCTCCTCACGGCTCTCCAGACAAAACAGCCGAACGCTGGGCCGCGCCCCAGGGTGGCATGGGTCAACTCGTTGACCCGTGTCCTTACCATGCTGTGTTGTCGTTCCCACTCTTGCTGCCAACCGCAGCGCGGTCATGGCGACGTCAATGGCCACGTTCCCACCGCCGACCACGATCACCCGCTTGCCAAGATCGAAGGTGGTCCCAGACTTGAATTCCGCCTCAGAACTGTGGCACAGGTGTCTCGCCTGTGTTCCAACCGCCGAGACGGCGGTGCCACAAGAGTGTTGTTGAGCCTGGCTCATGCCATTCTGGGAGAGGCCCTTGGCGGTCTCCAGGAATTCAAGGCCCCAATGCACGCCGTTCAGTTCGCTACCTGCCAGAAGAATCTTCTTGGACTTCGGTAAGCCAACCGCGACAAGTGCCGCGTCGAAGCCCTGATCCAAAAGACCCGTCATCGCTTCGGCGGTGTCCAGACGACAGTCGGTCCTGACCTCGACACCCATCTTGCGGATGATCGCGATGTCTTTCTCCAGGACCTTGCTCGGCAATCTGTAATCCGGGATGGACGAGGACGGCATCCCGCCGAGTGTGGGCTTCGCCTCGAAGATTGTGACGGCGTGGCCCTTCCATCGCAGATAGAAAGCTGCGGCCAAACCTGCCGGCCCGCCGCCGACGATCGCGACTTTCCTTCCGCTGTCCGGAACGCTCGCGACCTTGTCGAGTAGCACCCCATTGTCGGCCGCCATCGCGAATCGCTTCAATGCGCAGATGGCAATGGGCTCATCGAGTTGGCCGCGGCGGCATTCATGCTCGCACAGATGAAAGCAGATGTGGCCGAGCGTGTTGGCCAGCGGCAGCTTCTCCCACACCACCGCTGCCGCCCCCTCGAAGTCGCCGGCGGCAATGTGCCTGATGTACGACGGGACATCCACATGCGCGGCGCACGTGTGCGTGCACGGCACGAACCAGTCTTCTTGTGCGCCCGTCTGCGGCTTCGAGTCAGTCAAGCATCCCGTAGGACAGACTTCGACGCATGCCCCGCAGAACTTGCACGCGGATTCCATCAGCGTCGGCGCGATGCTTCCCACAACCAGACGGCCGCCAACGTAAACAAGACCGAGTGCTTCCACGCCTCGGACCTGGTTGCAGACCCGAACGCATCGAGCACAGTCGATGCACAGGTTGAAGTCGCGCGTGAACAGGGGCTCGTTTTTCAGGACGGGCAACTGGGCAGAGCGATATCGCGGTGTGTCCTCTCGGATACCGACGCACTCGGCAACTTTGCGGAGTTCGCAGTTATGAAACTGCGTGCAACATCGCTCCTCCTTGGGAACATTCGATGAACAATCCTCCAGGCTGCACCCTTCGCGCTGGGCGCACGTCAAACAGGCGTGCGGATGGCGGGCCAGGATCCCGGCAAGCTTCTCGCGTCTAATCGCAGTGAGTGTTTCGCTCTCGGCTTGGATGCACATGCCGGCTTCAACGAGCGTGCGACATGCGCGGACCGGGCCATCCCGTCCGGCGATTTCAACGACGCAGAGGCCGCAGCCCTCCAATGGTGCAATTGACGATTCGTTGTCGGATGGCGGCTCATTCTCATGGCGAGTCTCGCCTCGGAATACCTGAGGGGCCGGTGGCAGATTCTCAAACGGCGGCAGGTCGGGATGGTTGCAAAGCGAGGGTAAGTAAACATCATTCGCGGCGGCGACCGCGATGATCGTCTCGCCTTCTTCCACTTCAACCGGCTTGCCGTTGATTGTGACACTAATCATAAGGACTCTTCGTCGCCGCTGTTTCGCGGGCCAGCCTTCCTCCGCCGGACGCATCCATCCCGCTCACCATGAATGCACGATCGCCAGTGGTTTGCATGCTTCCACGCAGGGAAGTGGCGGACGGTCTCGATCCGGCTTGCACGCGGCGCAGGTGTACTTGAGCTTCCTTCGATGCTCATCGCCGACCATCGCCACCGGCTCATCACGAAGCGGGTCGTTCGGGTCCTCGCCCACGAGGAAAACGCCGTTGGGACAAGCCGGCACACAATCGCCGCAACCGTCACACTTGTCAGTGTCGATCGCGATGAAGAAATCGCCCGAGCCGTCTTTGTAACCGTAGTTCGCAATCATGGTATTTATCAGTTATCAGTTTTCAGTAAGCAGTCGGTTATTAGCTATCAGCCATCAGCGGTCAGGAACTGGCGCCTGCCTTGCGGCGTTTCTTTTCCAGGGCCTCGCCGAAGAGCGCTCCGCCGAGTGCGCCGGCGATCTGCGAATCGTAGGCTGTTTTGAGCGCCTTGATGCCAAGTTCCTTCTCGATTCTGCTGACAACGCCCACGTTCTTGCCGATCCCGCCGGTGATGGCAAACTCCTTCTCGACTTCCACCCTTTCGAGCAGGGTGACAACGCGGTGGGCCATCGCCGAGCAGTAGGCGGCGAGCACTTTGTTCTTGGGCCACCCCTCGCGCAAGAGGCCAGAGGCCTCGGACTTGGCGAAGACGACGCACGTGCTCGAGACCGGCTCGGGTTCTTCTTCCACCGACAGGGACATCTCGCCGACCTCTTCAATGGGAATCGCGAGCAAATCGGCGAATACCTCCATGCCGCGCCCGGTGCCGGCGGCGCATTTGTCGTTCATGAGGAAGGCATCCACCTTGCCGCGTTCGTCACATCGAATCGCCTTGCAGTCCTGCCCGCCCATGTCGAGGATGGTGCGCACAGTGGGGCCGTACATGAAGTTGCCGCCGCGTGCATGACAGGCGATCTCCGTGATAGCCTTGTCCGCAAAGGGCACGTTCACCCTGCCGTAGCCGGTCCCCACGGTGAAATGGAGGTTGGAGAGGCTCATCCCCGTTTCTTCCATGGCCCAGTTGATCGCCTTGTTCGCGCTCTCCGGGCTGTCGAAGCCGGTGCGCTGACTGCTGAAGGCGAAGAGCTTGCCGTCCAGAAGGATGACCGCCTGGGAACTGACCGAGCCGATGTCCACGCCGGCGCTGACAATGTCCGCGGCCTTCCAGTCCAGGGGCCTCGTCATGCCAGCGGTACTCTTTCCATCGCCAGAATTCCTGTTTTTCGCTCAAGGCATATGTCTCCTGACTGAGGTTCTCGAACCTGCGATGTCTACTCCGCCTCCGCCGCGGCCAACGCCGCGCCTAGC
>CAZTAR010000299.1:0-6236 GCA_964611695.1 uncultured Planctomycetaceae bacterium
CCGGCCAACCGGTATTTTCTGTTGGCCAAGCGGTGTTCCCCGTCGGCCACGGGGGGCCGACGCTACCGGGTGCATGCGATTTCAATCCTACAATGCTCTAGGGAATTCGAGCGACTATTCAGTCATACGTTATGGTGACGATTGGAGAGCAGGCATTAACGGCGGCGATCGCGGGGGACCGCGATGCGATCGCTCAACTTCTGGAAGATGCCGCGCCGGCGCTTCGCGCGGGACTTGCCGGGCAGATTCCTGTCCGGTGGCGATCCGTGTTGTCGGTGAGCGACATTGTGCAGCAGACGTATGTGGATGCCTTCCTCGACATCAGTCGTTTTATCCCAAAGGGGCCGGATAGCCTGATCCGCTGGCTGAAGAAGATCGCCAGGCGGAATTTGCTGGATGCCGTGCGATGGCTGGAGGCGGAGAAACGCGGCGGCGATCGTCGGCGGGCGAGTTCGGGTAACGCTGACGAATCTTTTGCCTCGCTGCTCGCGCTGCTGAGTTCGCCCGGCCAGACGCCAAGCAGCGATGCCGCCAGGATAGAGGCATGTCGCTTGCTGCAACGGTCTGTTCTGGATCTGCCGGAAACCTATCAGCGGGTCGTGCAGCTCTACGACCTCGACGGGGAGCCGGTTGAAAAGGTCTCCGAGGCTCTCGATCGCAGTCAGGGTGCGGTGTTCATGCTTCGGGCAAGAGCACTCCGGCGATTGAGCGAGATGATGGGGACGGCTTCGCATTTCCTGAGTGATGGATGACAACTGCCCTGTCTGAAGTCACATGGACGATCATGGACATGACGCCTGATGAACAGCCAACGCCTGGAAGTGATCGCGACCTTATCGTGGCGGCCGGCATCGAGGCTGCGGAGTTGACCGCGGAGCAGCGCGTGGCGCTGCCGCCGGAGGATGCGGTTCCCGGGTACCGGATCCTCCGCGAGATCGGCCGCGGTGGCATGGGCGTTGTTTACGAAGCCTTGCAGGAGTCCACGAATCGCATCGTCGCGCTCAAGCTCATTCTTGCCGGTCCGTTCGCCGCCCTTTCAACCCAGCGTCGGTTTGATCGGGAGGTCAAACTCGCGGCAAGGCTGTCCCACCCGAGCGTGGTGTGCGTTTTCGATAGCGGGAAACTCCCGGCGGGTCAGCGGTACTACGCGATGGAGTTCGTGGACGGTGTATCGCTGGACGGATATCTCGCGCTGCACGAGCCCGATGCCAGGGCGATCTTGCGGTTGTTTGTGGATATCTGCGACGGAATCGAGCATGCTCACACGTGCGGCGTCGTTCACCGCGATCTCAAACCTGCCAATGTGCTTGTGGGAGGCGAAGGCAGACCTCGCATTCTGGACTTCGGGCTTGCCAAGACGACGGATCATTCCGATGCAACCGGCCTCTTGGTGACGAGCGTAACCTCCCCAGGCCAGATCCTGGGCACGCTTCGCTATATGTCGCCCGAACAGACGGCCGGGTTGTCACAAGACATTGATGCTAGGACAGATGTGTACGCCTTGGGGGTGATGTTGTTCGAGGCGTTGACGAAATCAATGCCGTATGATACGCGTGGCCACGCCTCCGCCGTGATGCAGCGCATCATTGAAGAACCCCCGAAGCGTCCAACCTTCCTCTCGTCCATCGTGGACATCCAACTCGAGGCGATCCTCCTCAAAGCGTTGGAGAAAGAGAGCGCGAGGCGCTATCAAACCGCCGGTGAGATGCGAGATGACATCGAGCGATACCTGGCGGACGCGCCGATTCGAGCGAAAGCGCCGAGCAGCCTGTACCTGTTGGGCAAGAAGGTTTCCAGGCTTCGTCGCAAGATCGCGATGGTGGTGGTCGTCGTCGTGTTGAGCGTCGGGGCCGCATGGGGAGGCATCTGGTGGAAGAACCAGGAACTCAAGCGCCAAGAGGCCATCGAGCTGACGGTGCTTCGGGATAGGATGCCCGGCATTCTGATGGATATCTCCGAAGGACGCACCGAGCCGTCCAGGCTTCGTCTCGAAGATATCGTCAGCCGCGGCTTTCCATTGCCGGAGGCCAGATTGATGCTGGCGAGAATATCTTTCAATGCGGCGCTGCAGGCGGGACGGATTGACCTGAGGGCCGGTGCGATGGATGCGTTGCGGGGGGCACGCGCGCAAGGTCCTTCCGCGTGGGTGTTCGACGTGATGTTGGCGAGGATGCACCGGCAGGTTAAGGAGGTTACACAGGCCGAGGCGTTGGAGGCGCGGGTGGCGCGGGAAGCGCCCAGGACGGCAGAGGCGTGGTACCTTCGCAGCTATGCGGCCCTGGCGACCGAGGAGACGGTGCGTTGCGCCCAGCGGGCTGTCGATCTCGACCCACGACACCAACTCGCCTGGAGGCAACTCGTCCACTCCTACATGTTGCTCCGGCGATTCGATGACGCCTGCGCCGCGGCGGATCGGCTCATCGACTCGGGGGATGACCCCTACGGCGGGAGAATGCTCCAGGGCCACGCCCTCATGTTGGCCCATCGCTATGACCTGGCCGTGGCACGGATGACCGAGGCGATCAGTATCCGCCCGGAGCACGAAGCCGGATATCGGTTCCGTGGCGGTGCGTACCTCTGCCTGGGGCGGTACGCCGAGGCGGTGGAGGACTACACCCATGCGATCGATCAGTGTGGCCCCGAGCGAGGATGGGAACTCTACAAACGCGCGACGCCCTTGTGGATGATGGAGAAGGCGGATGAGGCCGTGGCCGACTACCGAGAGACGATCAAGCGCTTGGGCAAAGCCCCATTCGCGAGCATTCGTTTGTATCTCGTTCTGCGGCATCAGGCTCGCGAACTCGACGGGAAAGGCCGTTCGGAAGAGGCGGAGCCTAAGCGCGAAGAGGCCGACCGCATTCTCGGTTCTATCGACAAGAAGGGCGTCGAAGGCGGTGATAGCAGCGCGGGCGGAAGTGGCATTGTGAGGCCGTCGGCCTGGCCGGCGCCGATCGTCGATTGCCTGCTCGGCCGGATCAGCCCGCAGGCGCTCGTTGATACGGCCAAGTCGCAGTCGCCAGGGATGCCGGGCCCTCTCTGTGAAGCCTTATATTACGCTGGCGAAGTGTGCCTGCTGAACGACGACCCCGCCAACGCGCGAGCCTTCTTCAAAGCCTGCGTGGACACGGGCGTCATCTTCGATCCAGGCGGCTTCCCGCCAAGGCCCATGAACGAATACCGCCTCGCCAAGTGGCGGCTGTCGGGTGGTGGAGGTGTGAGCTATGCACCGAGAACCGAGTAGAGATTGAGTCGAACACAGGGTCTACTGCTTCTTTCCTCGAATTGTGATGGTCAGCCCATCCGCAGAGGGTTGTCCTTTTGTGAAGAAGTTTCCGCGTTCCTTGGCGGTTTGGCCGCCGAAGATCACGTGCCGGTGTCTGATGGGATCGAACAGGCCGATGTGGCCCCTGCGCGTGGAGGGCAGCGCCTTCTTGTGCCGAGTCCAGGTCTTTGATTCCAGGTCGAATGTCCAGATACTCCGGGGCCCAGCCGCACCCTTCTCCTTTAGGGACAGACCGCCCACCACGAGAAGGAGATTCAACGGTGCGTCATGGGTCAGGCTGGCACCTTGTAACGGCCATGCGCGGTCTTTCTTCGACACGAGTCTCGTCCACACGAGTGTTTCCAAGTCGAGAGCGAAGATATCCCTATCCGCGACCAGTCGGTTTCCGATGTAGCCGGCACCGCCGAATATGTACATCACGCCGCGTTTGATGTCTATCGTTGAGGAATGGTTCCAACGTGGTTCGGGTATTGCGCCTGTAGGCTTCAGTTTGCGCCATTGCTTCTTGTCCAGGTCGAACTCCCACAGATCGTCGAGCGGAATGAAACCGTACGTTGGGTGTGGGCCGCTATCGCCGCCGTGCAGGATTAACCGATTGCGTTTGGTGTCCACGACCATACAGGAGCCGTTTCTCGCAGGTGGCCAGTTGTCCTCTTGCGTGACGGTCTCCCACTTTGGCGTTTCCTTTGTGTTCAGGTGGAGGCGTAGCAATTCCGCCACCGGCTGCGATGCTCCACTCGGCCAGCCGCCGAAGACAAAGATCGCTTCTTCTCGTTCGACAAAGACCATGGCCGGGCCGGCGGTTCCACTTGGGCTTTGGCCAACGGTCTTGATTGTGTTCCATTGGTCGGTCGAAAAATCGAGGGCCAGAAGTGATCCAGGGTTGCCCGCTTGGTTCGGGTCTTCGCCACCGAATACAATCATGCGATCCGATTTGCGATCATACGCGGCGGCGTGCATCCTCCTTGGGGTTGGGGCTTCCTGCTTCATCGCGTTGACTGTGACAACAGTTGTTGGCTCGTCGTCACCGTTTGCGACAGACGTGTGAGGCCACATCGACACCGCGAAAAGACACAGGCAGCCAATGAGGCTCAGGCATATTCGGCTGCCGTACGAACGTACGTTTGATGGGCTGGCTTCGTCAGTAGTGGGCATCGCTCGCTCTCCTTCTTGTAGGCTCTGCAGGGCTGGCTGGCGATTCTACATCGCAAAAGACCTGGTTACACTGACTCCGGCCTCTTGGCTGTCCCATGCTCACCCTTCAGGATGAGCCTGCCATCCGGCGTAAACATCCAGTCTGCGTCGTCCGCATCAGCCTTCGCCTCGAGCACCCTCCAGATGCCGATTCTCTCGGCTACTCTCTCTAAAACAGAGTTTTCAGTATCGCAGACTTGGTTTACCAACGGGTTGAGGGATACTATGCAAGTCCCTGGGCGCCCGGTTGTTCACCGGTCAAGACGGAAAAAAGAAATAATCCGGTATTATTCCTAGTAATACACGCCACCGCCCGTATAATATCCATGTAAGCTGAAATGATCGTTCCTTTCTGATCACTCTTCTTCTTGAGGCTCCGGCTTTATCGAGCCTTCCCTCCTGGACCTGCCTGATCCCGAAGGCGTGATTGTGATGGCGCATGTGTCATCGAGGTTGTCGCGCGAAAGTGTTGGCCTGATTCCAGGTCACCGCGTGGCATACATAGATGGCCTATTGGAATCTCAGTATGAAGAAGTTGTATGTTGGAAACCTTGGATATGATGTCGGTAACGATGATCTTCAGCAGTTGTTCGCAGGCCACGGGGCTGTAAGCAGCGCGAGCGTGATCATGGATCGGAACACGGGCCAGAGCAAAGGCTTCGGCTTCGTTGAGATGAGTTCGAGCGAGGAAGCAGATTCAGCGATTGCCGCGCTTGACGGCAAAGAACATAGCGGTCGCGCAATGAAAGTGAATGAAGCCAAACCTCGCACAGATAACCACGGCGGCGGTGGGCGCCCAGCACGCTATTAAGCCAGGCAGGGCTGGAGCTACCCCGATAGCGCACGCGCCGGGTACTGCGGCTGAGATGAGAACAGGCTTTAATAGCCGTCCCCGAAGCCGTGAGCTCGTTCGCAGCCCAAATGCCGCAACGAGACAACGTCCCCGACGAAGAGGCTATTCGGTTTACCTATGATAGGGAGAACATTGCGTTGCCGGGCGCCGATGGGCGGCGGCAACGCGATGTTCCATTCCGGTGAGCGGACAGTGCTTCTCCTAGATGCGAGGGTGGCAGAGTTGTTTTCCGAGGACACGTTCGACGTCGATGACAGCAAGTTGACCCTACAACTTCTAAAGCAAGACAGGTAAGTCCGACCATGCAAGTGAATCGCCAACAGGGCCGAACTACAGCAACACGGTGTTTGCCATGATGCCTGAAGAAAAGAGGCAGTTACTCTCGCTCTTCGATCACGAGCACAGATGGTGCCGAGATGTCGAGGCGCAGGATGCAACCGGCGAGGCGGTTCGATATGACGAGATTGCGGCCGTAGCCTGGGATATCACCGGGGCGCTATGCCATCTCTTTGGCTGGCGACGTGGGAGCGAACTGTTCGCCCAGGTGGATCGCCACATCAACGGCAAGCGCGCAGCGAATCGCTGGTCAACCCTACCCACCCTATTCCATTCGATGGCTGCTTTGCAGAAGTTCAACGATCGTGGCGACACCACGTTCGAGATGGTCCGAGGCCAGATAGAATCGATGCCCACCTGGCACGGGCACTCCAATACGGTCGTGTGACGCGGAGGACTGAGGTGTGCTACAGAAAACAAACGTCGGCCGAAACATGCCGACTTAGCCGCTCAGGATGAGTCTCAGCTAGTCGTATAGGAATCCGCTTGATGCGCATCGCTTTAGTCAATCCGATTACGCGCCGCACGCAAGGCTATCACAACGTCGGCAGCTATATTCCACAATTGGGC
>CAZTAR010000300.1:0-6231 GCA_964611695.1 uncultured Planctomycetaceae bacterium
CCGTCCTCCATGCGAATGAAACCGGAGCCCTGCACGCTGATGACATAGGCCTCGAATGCGTCGGCGAGCCAGACGATTTCGTTGCTCGCAAGAAGACCGCCGCGTTCGATTTCCTCTCGCGTGTGCCACGGCCCACCGACAGGATCACCCTTCTCGTCTTTCTGGAAGTCCGGCGGCAGGCGATAGAGCGGATACTGGAATCGCTCTGTCCGCACCTTACTGCCCTCGAAGATCGGAGAGTAGTAGCCAGTGAAGAGCACGGTCCCCGCATCGTCACAACCGACCGAGATATACACATCGAAATCTCGGCGGATCAAATCGTTCATCGCTTGCGGGCTGTTGGCCTCATCGAGCATCGCCCTGAAATGCCGCAGACTCGCCAGGACCTTCTCGTGCGTGATTGGCCCGGCAGGATAATAGAGCTGACTAGAGGGTTTGCCCATGTAGCCAATGCTGTAATCGACCGCCCGCCGCAGGCCGAGGCCCTTCGCACGATACCATGCATCGCCGAAGTTCGGATACATGGAAGTATCGCTCAGCCTCCGGAGTGCGAACTGGCCCGGCGGCAGGGGGCGATCGTAATTCTTCTCAATCTTGGCAAGCGGAAGGGGCTCCGTTGGTTTCTGGCACGAGATACCCAGCAGAACGCACAACAGAACAGACGGCAGAATCGGGGATCGGAGGGACAAGGGCCGACTCCTTTCGTTTCGAGACAGGCCGTGGGAGGCTACAACCGTTTGCCGCGTTGGTTCCCTACGGCCGACCTGGGTTGTCGAGAGACCTTGCCACAGCAAGGCTCAATCCGAACTATACCGTTCGCCGCGCGCAACGCAAGCCAGAACCACACAGAGGAGAACGAGCGACGTGCCAATCCAAGGGGCTGTTTCAGAGCTGTGGCACAGGCCTCTGGCCTTTGGAGTGAAGTCACGGAATCCCCGGCTAGTCATGCGATCCACCGGCGAGACGCCGGTGCCACAAAAGGTTCTGAAACAGATATAAAGCGTTAATGCGAATCCCTCCGCGCGGTGATGCTCTCTCCCCCCTAGGCAACACCAGCGGGTTCCTTCAGGGCCTGATTGGGCTGCTTGCCGCGTCATCGGCATGACCGGTTAGCAGGGGCGGCAGATAGACTCTCAGCCAAGCCTCGTTCCACAAGTAGTCGGTGTGGTCACCGTCGTTGCCGAGTTCTCGCATGTCCTCCGTCCAGGTCCATTGCCGCAGCCGTTCGTCTTCCATCGCGAACCCGACCGTCGCGGCCGGCGGAACGTCGTAATAGCCGTCCATCGTGCCGAGCAGATTCGTGAAGAAAAGTGACAACTCATCGACGGGCGACCAGAAATGCACAATGCCTTCTTTCGACCTGTCCAATGCCGGCGTGAGATCGTATTGGGCCGACAACCCGCTGCTGAAGAGGAGAATCTGGTCGACACTGTATCCATCCGGTAAGGCCGCGGTGGTCAGCACGGCGATTGCCGTACCGCCGGAATAGCCGATCAGTGTCACGGGACGGCCAGGGTAAGCGTCCATGTAGGCCGCGATTCGCAGGGCTTCGATTCGCGAGAATGCGGCGTTGCGATCGAAGTTCTGAAGGTTGCCGATCAGGTCGAGCGTCGGTCCATACGAGATCACCTCGATGGCCCGGTCGATCCCTTCGGCCCGGAAAGCATCGTACCATTTGATCATATCACTCGGCAGGCTTGAGATGCCCGGGTAGAGCACAATGAGTCCCTTGTCCAACTCCTCGACCGTCGGAGCAGGCGGTGTCTGGATCCAACAGGATGCCAAAAGCAGCGGCAAGGCAAGGGTGATGCTGAGTGCTAGGCGGCGTATCTTCATGTTTTGCAAGCCTGATTTCGCGTCAGCTCGTGAGTCAGGTGGTGCGCCCAGGTGGGCGAGGCCAACGGGTACATCCTAGTGGGCGTGGCGATCAGTGGCCACCTTCTGGTCCGTCAGCGGAGTTCCTGTTGCAGGATGTGTGGGTGACCTGAAGCCGTCCGCTGGTCGTGCTCGTGTGTGGAAGAACTTCAGAAACCCACGCCCTCCGCGCGGGGTGGATAAGTCTCTGTCTTTCCAATCGCGTTCTCGATCTTGTCGATGAAGGCCGGATCCATGGCGATGGGGCACTGCCCGTCTCGCTTCAGGTTGCGTAGTGTCGGCGATGCATCCATCCGGGCCAGGATAGTCTCGATCGGCTCGTGCACGATGTTTCCGAATGAAATGTGCGTGAACGTGCAGGGACACACTTCCCCATCCGGGAGGATGTACATGTTGTTCTCGCCCATTGGGCAGTGTACCGCTCGCGAAACGCCGGTCTGCTTGAAGTCCGGCAGAAAGCCGGGCCGTCCATAGTAGTGTTCTTCCAGCTGTTTCAGTGAAGCCGGCGTCAACAAATGCGACCGCTCTCCGAACAACCGGCCGATCGGCGCTGGGAGGTTGACGTTGAGTCGAATGTTGTGCTGCTCAGTGAAGCGGACGATGGCGTCGAAATCACTATTCGCAAGCGACTCGTTCGTCGGTACCGCGCAAACGGAGATGGTGTGTCGGCGGTCGAGGCAGTGTTGGATGCAAGCCATGATCTTCGCGTGAGCGCCGGGACGATTAACGAGGCGATCGTGTTCTTCGGGTTTCACGCTTTGAATGCTGAAGCCCATATTGGCGAGCCCCGCGTCGAACAGGGTGTCGATCTTCGCTTCGTCGAGCAATGAACCGTTTGTAATGATTGATGGCAGGAGCCCATGCGCATTGGTCATGCGGATGATGTCGCACAGGTCCTTGCGGACCAAGGGCTCGCCGCCGACATAGGCTGCGCTGAGCACGCCGACGGAGCGTAGCTTCTTGACGATCTTCTCGAGTTCCTCCAAAGTCAGGCCGTGTTTGTTTCGGTCGAGAGTGTATTCGGAGGAGGAGCAGTGCCAGCAGTTGTAGTTGCACCGCGTCTCGAAGAATATCTCAGCAAGAAGCACGCGGCGCTTGGAGGTGAACTTCTGCAGGAACATCTCGCTGGCGATGCGCGGATAGAAGTAGAGATGACGCCGAAAGTACCCGTAGTACCTGAGCGCCCGGATGAAATCGAATGGCGCCGTCCACCATCTGCCGCCACGTGGCGTGGACGGGGTATGCTTCGGCTCCTGCGTTAGTTCCGTGACCGCTGGTGCAATGCTCATGAGTCAAGGATCTCCTCTACCTGGCCGTGGTGGACGACGTTGGGGGTCGCTCGACACACGGTATCAGGGCTGCCAACACAGATTGCGGGGCCAGCCTGCGACGCGAGCCTCCCTCTATCATCGGAGTCTCTCGAGGATTCGGTGTAGTCCATCAAGGGGCCCCTGCTGGATAGCCCGCAGATTCGACGACACGATACCAGTATCTAATGTTCGGTTGTGATCAAGCGTTGCGCGAGGAGGCGGGTCTGCTGCCGAGGATACAGGGGATGGTTTCTTCGTCTCACATGCCGTAGCGTGTCTGATGTCGTGCCGGTTGCGGCTGCTTGAGCCGCGAACGGTTGAAGGCGGTCCTCATCCCTCACGATGGAGTCGGAACGATGGGTTCGAGAATGGATGCCCCCACGAACGCAGGCATCGACGATGTGCGGCAATACTGGCAGACGCATTCTCTCTACAGCTACGAAATAGGTGAGACCCCCGGAACCCGAGATTACTTCGAAGCGATTGACCGTATCAAACGCGAGGATGTGGAGCGGTTTAGCCTCGCCTTCTGGAACTTCGAGGGCTTCGCGGGATTGCGCGTACTCGACATCGGGTGCGGCCCGGGATGGACGTCGATCCAATACGCAAAGGCGGGAGCGCAGGTCACGTCCGTCGACCTTTCCGAGCGGGCGGTTGAATTGACGCGGAAGCACTTCGAGGTGTACGCGTTGGACGGCGATGTTCGCACTGCCAATGCCGAGGCCTTGCCGTTTGCGGATGGGACATTCGATCTTGTCTTTTCCTCCGGCGTCCTGCACCACACGCCGAATACCGAGCAAGCCGTGAAAGAGGCTCGCCGCGTGATGAAGCCAACCGGCCGGGCCCTGATTACGCTCTACCACAAGGGCCTGCTTCACAACCCGATCGTTTTTCCCATCGTTCGCGGCGGAATGCGCTTAATGGGCGTGCGACATCCCGGCGCTGATCTTGGTTCAGAGTCCCGAGACGTGGATGATTTCATCCGGATGTACGACGGCATGGATAACCCGATCGGTCGGGCTTACTCCACCCGGGAGACGGTTGCCTTGTTCAACACGTGTGGATTCCGCGTGGTTGGCCACGAACTGCACTTCTTTCCCGTTCGCTTTTTGCCGGGCCGATTCGCGAAAGGCCAGTGGCTTCACCAATTGCTGGATCGTTTTTTCGGCACGATGATTTACTGTTCGTTGTCGGCGTCGTAACTCGCGCATAAGGCTCATGGTGGCATTCCCCGTCAAATCCGGGGGGCGGGTGAAACTCTGTGGCTCGCAGTGCTATAGTCTTTGCAATGGCGCATTTCGACTCGGGTGACTGGCCATTCGTCAGAATGTGGGAGGAGACGTCTGTGACGCGGACTGCGAAGGAAGGAAAAGGGCAAACAAGGGGTGAAGAGCGTGCGAAGAGCCTGCTTCAGAAACAGCAGTTGGGGGCTCACCTTTCTGTCGCCGGCGGCTTGGAGCAGGTGTTCGATCACGCTGTTGAAATCGGCTGCGACTGCATACAAATCTTCGTCAAAAACCAGCGTCAATGGGCTGCCCGGCCGCTGGCTTCCGAACAGGCTCAGGCATTTCGATCCGCCAATCGCCAATCCGGCGATATGCCAGTCATCGCACATGGAAGCTACCTGTTAAACCTGGCTTCGCCGGATCATGTGATTCGCAACAAGAGCATCGTCGCGCTGGCCGACGAGTTGGAGCGTTGTGAGGCCCTCGGCTTGGTTGGTGTCGTCATACATCCAGGCGCCCATATGGGAGAGGGGGTCGACGCCGGCATTGCGCGGATCGTTACCGCATTGGATGATGTTCACGATCGGACCGCCGGCCTCAAGACGCCCGTTCTGCTTGAGACGACGGCCGGCCAAGGCAGCTCAATCGGACACGAGATCGTTCACCTTGGCCGCATTATCGACGGCTGCAAGGCACCGGACCGACTGAGGGTGTGTCTGGATACCTGTCACCTGTTCGCGGCGGGATATGACCTTCGTGATTCTGACGCATACGAACGGACGATCGCCGAGCTTGCCGATTGTGTCGGACTGGGAACCGTCAAGTGCATCCACATGAACGATTCTAAAAAACCCTGCGGCAGCCGAGTAGATCGCCACGAACACATTACCAAAGGCGAGATGGGCAAACAGGCGTTCGTCAACGTCGTCAACGATCGACGGCTCGCTGCCGTACCCAAGATCCTGGAGACCCCCAAAGGTGTCGACGGCCGGGGGGCTGATTTGGACCGCGTGAATCTCCGTCGGTTGCGCCGCCTGATTAGGGCATGAGCCACCAGCCTTGGCCGGGGGGTCGCTGAGGATACGCGAGAACCTGCCACCGGACGAGAAGACCGGCTCGAGACGAGCCGGCTCGCGAGCCGGGGGCGCTTGCCCACCGTCTTCGCGTGCTATTCCTCAGGCAACAACAGCTCAACATAAGACTGGATGTCGGCGCCGTCGATCCGACCGTCAGCATTCATGTCGGCGGCGCACCTTTCTTCGGTTGTGTAACCGGTGTCGTCGATCAGCATGGCGACGAAATCCTCGACTTCGAGTAGCTCTTCATCCACGTAACCCGGTGTGCAGTTAATGAAGGTGAAGGTGAGAGGCTCCGAGGTTGTGTAGCTCGTCGTGCCATCGTCTTTCAGGATAAACGTGGCATGCCAAAGGTACTGGTCCGGGTTGTATGCTGGGTGGTTTGAGTCGATGTGCCAGGTGTTGTGTACGTGTAGTGTGTCGTCGCCCAGCAGCGTGGACTCGCTCGGCTCGTCGATAATCTGAAACCCGCTATTGATCACGCGAAGGGCCGGGTCGATGGTCACCACTTCGAGCCAGAGTTCCGCGCCTGGTTGGAGGGTGAACACGTCGTTCAGCGGATCATCCGCCGAGATACTGTCAAATCCCGGGTCGTTGTCGCTCCATCCGAATAGCAGCGGGCCGTTGACCGGCGCCAATGTTGTGTAGTTGTCATTCGGAACGTATCCGCCCGAACTGATCTTTAATTGGCCGGCAGTCGAGCGCCCGATCCAGACGTCACCCTGATGTTGTGCCTGGAGTGGT
>CAZTAR010000301.1:0-6225 GCA_964611695.1 uncultured Planctomycetaceae bacterium
CGTCGTGTCGCCATCATGGTCGGTCGTGTTGACGAAGTTGACTGTATCCGAGTAGCTGCCGGCCGAAAGCGTGTTGGCATAGACGTTAATCGAAACCGTCACAAGCGTGGTTTCGTGTGGGTCCAGCGAACCGGATGGGTTGTCGATCGACACCCAGGACTGACCGGCAGACACACTATACGAGAGACTGCCAACGTCATTCTGGTTTTCCAGCGTGTACACAATGCTCTCCGGCGCGAACGGACCGCCCACGGGTCCTCCGGAATCCAACACTTGGCTGGGAGAGACCTTCAGGCCGGTGGGCGCTACTGGTGGGCCGGAGATTTTGAGCGAAGGATCGCCGAAGATATGCCACGTGTAGAACGTATGGGGACCCGTGCCCCAGGTCCCGGCGCTGCCTGGGTAGTCGTCCATCATCGAGCAGGAAGCGGCGAAGCAGTATGCGCCGTAGGTGTTATATGCCTCCGCAACGTAAAGCAGGTTGAATTCGTCCTGCCCCTCCATCGGCGGGTCCCACGGCTGACTGTCGGATGAGGCATAGCAACCGATCGCCCCGGTGGGTTCGCCGTTGTGCGTCGCGCGGAGCCACGCTTCCCCAAAACACGATGCATAGTCGTCAAACTGACCGTTGTTGCACGCCACGCTGACGACGAACGGCAGCATGTTGTCGTTCACCAGGCTGTTGATGTTGCTGGTCGAGAAGCCGCTGGTACCCCAGGAAGAGGCACTGCCGTGGCCGACGTAGTTGATGATGCCGCGCCCGGCGTTCAGACAATTCGCAACCATCGAGGGGGAAGGGTCGCCGGCGGCGTCCGCCCCACCCTGGCTGCCGTCGTACAGTTCGTCAACCTCGGTGTAACCGTACGCGAGAAGATCGGTTCGGATGTACCTCATGTGTTCGTAGTCGTACTCGCCGTCATCTCCGGTGCCCAGGCCGGATGCAACGCCCGTGCCCTTCCAGAACCAAGGCTGTTCGATGGCCGGCATCTGTTCGTATTCGACGGACCGCTCGACCTGGGTGTCCACGTCGCCGGTACTCTGTGCTGAGAAGCGGCCGATCATGATGTCCGGGTAGTCGTCGCTGCCAGCGACCAGAGAATAGCTGGGGTCCGCAGCGTACCCCGCGGATTGGGGCGTTGCGATCTGGGCCGCATCTCCGACGAGCAGGACAAACGCCAAGTCGCTGGTGTCGTAAACACCCTGGATGTAGTTCTTAATGGCGGTCGCAGTGTTGCCGCCCTGGATGGTCGAGATGCCGACGATTGACGTGGTTATACCGATACTGTTCTTGTGATTGACAAAAGGTTGCATGTTCGTCATCCACGCGTCATTGCAGATGATCAACATGTCGCCTTCTTCATCCAGCGGAGCGTAGCGCGGGCTGGCGCCTCCGGCCGGGGCATAGTTCACGAAGTGATTTCGGTAGATCCCCTCGAAGGATGCGCTGGTCTTCTGCCGGCTACGGTCGGCCAGCACGTTGATCTTCCCCGGGCCTGCCTTGACGACCTCGATCGTGACGTTTGTGTAGACGCGCAGCGTCCGTGTAACAGGGTTGTACTGGAGCGGGTTGAGTTGAATCAACATGCCGCGTTGATCACGCATAATGTACGGTTTGTGCAGCGAAACCAAGGCACTCGGATAGAACGTATTCTTGGCGTAGGTTTGGCCAAAGGCGTAGGGAACCGCGGCAGGATCTTGTGATCTCGGAATCGGTCCCTTGTCCGGCGCAATGAAGATATCAGCCACATCATGGAACCTGGACTCAACGACCTTGACGGCCATCTCCGCATCGCCGGGGATCACGATGCTGCGGTTGATGCTCGGCAGCGCCGGCTCGCCGCGCTTCTTGATGAGGCTCTCAGAGCTGAGTGAAACCTGGGTGTATTCTCGACCGTCAATCTTAACCGGTGTCGTCTTGTAATTGCCGATTTCAAATTGGATGACAATTCGGTCCGACGTGTTCTCCATCACCGTGAGGCTGACAGGCGAATCCACATCGCCGGCAAATGATGGCAGGGTCATCAACACCACTGCCAAAAGGGTTGCGACTCCCGCAAACGTTCGACACCTCTCCCCGACGGCTGTTCCAAGATTGTGGCTTCTCACGATCTCTCCTCTGGTGCAACACACACCTTGTTGGGCGGCCCCACTCACCGACAAGACCGCAGGTCTATGGCTCTATTATAACGCGGACCGGCGCAATACCGGCGCAGCAATCACCACAGCTCTATAGTACGGTCGGAAAAGCACGATCCCCAATCCGCATCAGAAGGGCCCGCTCCACCGGAGATCGCAAAGAACTATTCGAACATGTCCTATTATGGGAGTTTGGGCGGCTTGAGTCAATCAAATCGCTCGAATCGGCACTGCTATTGTGTGACTCGTGTGTGCCATTGGCAGCTTGCTGCCAGTGCCGCCATGGGCGGACATGCTGCCCGTGGCATCCAATGTGAAAGTGAACCAGGAGCGAGAGGTGAGACTCCCTCCGTCAACGGTTTCTGGTATCATCAGGCGGGAAACAATGCGAGTTTATCAGACCTGCGCCGACACATCAGACAACGCATCGGATGCAAGGAGTCTTCAATATGAGGCCGGTTGTCAAGTTCCTGAGTCACGAGCTTCTCGAACGGATCATCTCGGAAGCCCGGGACATCCTCAACGCGTTGGGTTTGGAGATCCACAACCCAGACATTCTCGCAATGCTCGCCGACCATGGAGCGCGGGTGGACACGGAGACGAAACGCGCCTTCTTCCCGGGCGACCTGATTGACAAGGCGCTGAAAACGGCGCCGGCTGGGTTCAAGCTCTTCGACGTTCACGGCAACGAGACTCACGACCTGTCGGGGCAGAACGTGTACTTCACGCCGGGGTCTGCCGCGATTACCCTGCTCGACCACGACTCGAACCAGATTCGTACGCCGACAACAAGCGATTATGTGAAATTCGTCAAACTGACCGGTGGTTTGAAACATATTGCCTCGCAGAGCACGGCATTCATTCCCGGCGACGTTCACGAGAAGATATCCGATAGTTACAGGCTCTTTCTCAGCCTGATGTTCGGCACGAAGCCGGTGGTGACCGGCGCGTTCACCGTCGACGCCTTCAACATCATGCGGGACCTTCAGGTCGCGGTTCGCGGTGACGAGGCGGCGCTGAGAGCCAAGCCGTTGACAGTGTTCTCCTGCTGCCCGACAGCGCCGCTCAAGTGGAGTGACGTCACCTCTCAGAACGTGGTCGATTGTGCGAAATCGGGCATCCCGGTGGAATACGTCTCGATGCCCTTGTCAGGCTTCGTCGCCCCTGTTTCGCTCGTCGGCTCACTGGTCCAGCATACCGCCGAAACGCTCAGCGGCGTGGTGATCAGCCAACTCACCAACCCTGGCACGCCGGTCCTGTATGGGGGCTCTCCCGCCATCTTCGATGTGCGGTACGAGACCACCCCCATGGGCGCGGTGGAGACGCAGATGCTCGATTGTGCATACAACGAAATCGGCAAGCACCTGGGTCTGCCGACACAGGCCTACATCGCGCTGAGCGACGCCAAACAGCTCGACGCACAGGCCGGCATCGAGACATCCATGGGCGCGACCCTGGCGGCGCTCTCGGGCATCAACAACATCTCCGGCCCGGGCATGCTCGACTTCGAAAGCTGCATCAGCCTGGAGAAGCTCGTCCTCGACAACGAAGTCTGCGGCATGATGCAGCGCATGCTCCAAGGCATCGAACCGCGCGAGGATTTCCCCGCGCGGCCCCTGTTTGAGGAGTTGCTCGCGGAGAAGCACATGCTGATCTCGAAGCACACGCGGAAGTACCTAAGAGAAGAGCACTTCATGCCGGGGCCGACCATCGACCGGGCGAATCGCTCGCGATGGGAGGAAGAGGGAGGGCGGACGCTCCGCGAGCGCGCCCACGCGGAAGTGGAACGACTCGTCGCAAGCTGGGAACCTTCACCACTCCCCGACGAAGTCAAGTCGGAGATGACGAGGTTGATGAAGCAGGAGGCGAAGCGATACGGCAAGGACTCCCTGCCGCACGAGGGCTGCTGAACAAGCATGGCCGCGCCCGGAAGTACCGCGTCCGGATTGATCAGAGCCGCGCCTGTAAGGAAGCGGTCATCGCCACAATACAGCGGGCCCTCTCGGCGTGTAAAGTTCCGCGTGCTAACTAACACACGCGGCTCTGAACGCAACGGCCGCCTGTAGCGTCGGCCCCCCGTGGCCGACGAGAAACGTGATTCGGTTTTCGACGGCCGACGAGGAACCTGAGTTGATCTGCAAAGGCCGACCGGCGCGTCGGCCGCTACGCCAAGAATGAGATTCGTCCGGAACGCAATAACACGGAGAGAACAACAATGGAGGACCTGACGATACTGGCGCGGCATCTGGCCGATGGCGACGACGAAAAGGTGGCGCAGTTCACCCAGGCCGCGATTACAAATGGCATTCCTGCTGAACAGATACTCAACGCGGGTCTGATCGCAGGTATGGGGACAATCGGCGAAAAATTCAAGGCGCACGAGGTTTTCCTGCCGGATGTGCTGCTGGCCGCAAGGGCCATGAACGCCGGGATGGTCCTCCTCAAACCGCTCCTCGCGAAGGAAGGCGTACCCATGATCGGCAAGGTCGTGCTCGGCACCGTCCAGGGCGACCTGCACGACATCGGCAAGAACCTCGTCGGCATCATGCTCAAGGGTGCCGGCTTCGAGATCATCGACCTCGGCAGCGACGTCGCCCCGATGCAGTTTGTGGAGGCGGCGAAGGAGCACGAGGCGCAAGTGATCGGCATGTCGGCATTGCTCACTACGACGATGCCGAAGATGGGCGAAGTAACGGAACTCGTAAAGCAGGAGGGGCTAACGGGCAAAGTGAAGACCATCATCGGCGGCGCCCCGGTCAACAAGGACTTCGCCGCCTCAATCAAAGCCGACGCCTACGGCTACGACGCCGCCAACGCCGTGGACTGCGTGAAGCGGCTTGTCGGCGTGGAGTAGCATGGGGGGCAGGATCGGTGACGCACGTTCATTCGCCAAGGGCTTGACACGGCAAGGACATTCTGCTCAAACCAGACAGCAAACGTAGGCAGGAGACTTGCCCAGCACCTATGCGGTTGTTCCCAGCGATGACGCTGCCGTTGGTGTTGAAGAGCGTTTGCGTTTTCGGCTAAGGCCAAGAGCCGCGAAAACAGAAGCCTAATCGGCAGATAAACCATGGCGAAGAATAGTCCACAAACAACCAGAGGCACCTGGGTATTCCTGGCGCCGATTGACGGCCTTGTATTGGGCAAAGCCGTCGACCGTGAGTTCAGAGTACTTAAAGTTACGTTTGTGGAACTGAGCAGACTTGTTCGCGCGAGAAAGCGGTTCGGTCTGCATCTTCCGGTTTCTCGCTATAAGGAAGTTCAGTTCCTCAGAGGTTTCTTTGACGAGGCAACTACACTGGCGGTACTCCAGAGGAAGGGCGACCCTAAAGAACTCAAAGCGCCATGCTTGCGCTTAGTTCAGGAAGAACTAGCGATCCTCTGTCTGTCGCAGCTCGGTTACAGTAAGCGCAGATTCAACTCTCACCCGAGGCTTCGGGGTATTGCGCCCGTAGGCGTGCTCAGCAATGCGTTTCTTAACGCCCGCAACAAGTTGGTGACGATATCCCACAAACGACGGGGCCCAACGGGGCCGCTTGCACTTGATACCACGTGGAAGAGGTTTCATAAAACTGTCTTCTTCACTTCCTTGCTTGCAATGTTATCCGGACGCGGGCCGCTCAAGCAAGGATGGAGGGACCAACTCCGGCGCGCAGCAATCCTGGCCGGACAGAGCCAAGTTTCAGATGATGTTGCGCAGGCTTTCTTGTGGAACATGATCGCCTTGGAACTGCTACTTACCAAGAAGGGAGACCGGTTCACCGATGCCCTTCCCAAGAGGATTGAAGCCTTCCTTGGGTGGGCTGGTTATTGGGCTAAGCGGGGCTATCCGCAACGCATACGAGAGGTATACCGAAAGCGCTGCCGTCTTGTTCATGCGGCTCGTTGGGAAGACATTACCGTGAAGGACCTACTCTTTTCGGATGACCTGCTTCTCAACCTGTTTTCAAACATAGCACATCACCAGAGGTTGTTCACTAGCAAGGATGCGGTGATCAAGTTCAGCGATCAGGTGGCGGCGGAGAAGCTGCTGGGCACTAGCCCGCCTTTCTCACCAGTGGGAGTCTTCGGGTTTTCCGAGGCGTCTTT
>CAZTAR010000302.1:0-6207 GCA_964611695.1 uncultured Planctomycetaceae bacterium
CCGTAGGGTGTTTTTTGGGATGGATGCCTGCAGGGTGGTTGTTGTGAGGAGTGTGAACCAACCGGCAACGGCGACACTCGACGCTGGACTACCGAAGCCCAGTCGAGTACGAAGAAACCACAGCCGCTGTCCCCTGACTCCGTGTCCACGAAACGTGGGGAGGTTCATACCACCCAACTAGCGGGTTGATGGAGGGTCTTTGAGTTCCTTTGTTGGGGGATAGTACGAATGGAGCCGATGGGGGTCGAACCCACGACCTCTTGCATGCCATGCCGTTCTGGCACCACCAAAGTCGCGAGGAGCGTAATGAACGCGGTTTTGTATGTCAAGCTTTTTATTCTTTTCGCCTGATTGTACAGCATTTTGCTGTGCGCACCGCGCAACGAACGATTGTGTCGCGCTCAATCCACAGGTCCGCCCGTGGCGCATCCGGTCGACTTCTTGGGCGATGATTCGCGTAGCGTCGCACACGCGCCGATTCTGTGCGTTCTAGGTCGACTGTGTGAGGTCGACGGGCGACGCGTCAGCAGTCCTTGAAGCCAGAATCAATTGGTAACACCGCCGCCGCCATCCTATTCGAATCGAAAACCATGACAAATCAGGCAGACACTCTAGATGTTAAGTCGCCAATTCTGCTATACTTGAGGGAGTTGGTTCTGAATTCAAATCGTTGGAGAGGAGGACATGAACATGCTTAAGTCCATGATGATCATAGCAGCAGTATTAGTATTGGCCTGCGCTTCCATCGCGCATGCGGATTGGGTGAGCATGCAAACAGTCCCCGTCGGCAATCCCGGTAACCGCGGCGAGCTCTCGGGTGACGGTGAGGACTCTCGCATCTGTGGGAGGGTGGACTACGACTACAACATTGGAAAGTACGAAGTAACGGCCGGACAGTACGTCGAATTCCTCAATGCCGTCGCGGCACAAGACACATACAACCTCTATAGCGATTCCATGTGGTCGACTTCGTACGCCTGCAAGATCGAGCGTACCGGTACTGCGGGCAGTTATACATATAGCGTCGCCCCCGATTGGGCGGATCGACCCGTGAACTGGGTTACTTTCTGGTCTGCAGCCCGTTTCGCCAATTGGATGCATCACGGGCAACCGACCGGTTCCCAGGGCCCCGCAACGACCGAGACCGGTTCGTACATGCTAAACGGACACATGGGCCCCCACGGTAACGAGATCGTGCGAACCCCCTCTGCAACTTGGGTAATCCCGACAGAGGACGAGTGGTACAAAGCCGCGTATCACAGGAACGCTGGCGCCTATTGGGATTATCCAACACAGACAAACGTCAATCCGAGCAACGACCTTGTCGACCCTGATCCGGGCAACAACGCAACGTTTTGGAGTGGGAAGTTTGGTGACCCCGAGGCATTTACCATCGGCGCACCGTACTACCGGACTGAGGTCGGTGCGCACGAGAACTCTGTCAGCAAGTACGGCACGTACGACCAGGGAGGCAACCTTTGCGAGTGGACCGAGACACTGTGGACCGACGGCTACAAACGCGTCAAACGCGGAGGAGGATTTAACGCTGGTGCGCATAGTCTTGGAGCCGATTACCGTCACAGAGACTTCCCCCAATACACACGTCTAGACGTAGGGTTCCGTCTTGCCTACGTCCCCGAGCCCGGCACGATAGCACTCCTCCTGCTGGGAGTTGTGGTGATGCTCAGGCGGCGATGCTAACCGCCATCAAGGCCAGAACCGGCAGATTCTACCCACAGGCGGCACGAATAAGGGTAAATACCTGATGTGCCATAACGCCGGTTTTGCTATGCTAGGGGAGGAGGAAAGGACACATCCTAAGGGATGGAGGTAATCGTGATGTCGAAATTGGCGATCGTTGTGGCAGTGCTAGTCGTCTGCGTCCCTACCGCACAGGCCGACATCTTCGGCACGGGCGAGAATCAATTCACCATCGACTTTGTGCCGATCTTGGGCGATGCGGGCGATCTTGGCAGTTGGCCAGCGGGCAGCGGTTACACGTTCACTGGCGTCAATCGCGATAACTACCGCATGAGTACCTTCGAGACCACCAGCGATCAGTGGAACAAGTTCCAGGCCGAACTGGGCGTCCCGTTGACGGGTGATCCGTTCTATGCTTACGACCAAGGCCCTTACTGGACGGGCACGAACGTCCCGGCCAACGCCGTGAGCTGGTATGAGGCGGCGCAGTTCGTCAACTGGCTGAACACGAGTACGGGCTATCAGCCGGCGTACAAGTTCACGGGCACACAGGGCCAGAGTGATTACGCGCTGGATACCTGGAGCCCGGCCGAGGCCGACAACGGTACGAACCTCTACCGCCACAAGGATGCGTTCTATTTCCTGCCGACGGAGAGCGAGTGGTTGAAGGCGGCCTACTGGAACGGGACAAGCCTTCAGACGTACGCGACGAAACCGGGCGACACGCTGCACCAGGGCGACGGAGCGAGCGGCACGGGCTGGAACTACTACGACGATGGATACGCCACCGATCCTTATGGCCCGTGGGATGTGGGTAACGGCAGTGAGGAGCTCAACGGCACCTTCGACATGATGGGCAACGTATCGGAATGGATGGAAAACCCGCAGAGCGATACGAGCTACGGAACCGATTCGTTGCGCGTGATGCGTGGCGGGCGGTTCACCCACGACTGGGGCCTCGCGTCCACCTTCCGGGGCAGTGCCAACCCGGGCTGGGAGAGCAGCGCCCACGGGTTCCGCGTCGCCTCCGAAGTCCCCGAACCATCGAGTTTGGCGTTGCTCCTGCTTGGCGGCATGATGCTCAGACGGCGGCGCTAACTGTCTTCAAAGTCGAAGCTAGCCCTCTCCCCCGGCCCCTGACACTTGGACTTAAGCTTCTGCTGGTGGGGCCAATAACCGAATGATCCACAGGAGATTTCTGCGGAACAAGCAACGGAGAGGCTGCCTGGGAATATCCAAAACCGTTGTGCCCACCGGGGGCAAATAGCCTGATCGGGGACAAATTCAGCCAACCAGATGCAGATATTCCAACGTTCTTGCTGCAACCATGACCGTAAGGCTGGCGAGCCCAGGATTCGGCCCGAGCAAGGTCAGCCTCGGTTGCTGGTTGGCAACCTTCCTGCGAGAATCGAGGCGAGGGCTCATGACCGTGAACGAAGCGAGCCATCCGGTCGATTCCGCGCAAGAGCACGGCTACTTGGTCCCTTTGCTAGAGTTGGCCTCCACATGTTATTCAAGCGGATCAATATTCTCCTGGTTGACGATCATCGGATGGTGCGCCAGAGTCTTGCGGATCGCCTGGGGCGAGAGCACGACATGACAGTGGTAGGTACAGCACAAAACGCTGACGAAGCGCTTGTCCAGATGTCCAGATGCAGTGCAGACATTGTCTTGATGGACATTGACATGCCCGGCATGTCATGCTTCGAAGCCATCCGACAACTGCATACCCTGCAGCCCAATGCGAAGGTTGTTATCCTCAGTGCATTCGTTCAAGATAGATTCCTTGAGGAAGCACTACGGAGTGGCGCATATGCGTACTTGACCAAGAGGGAATCTCCGGAATCAGTAATCGGTGTAATCCGCACCGTGGCTTCCGGGGCCATGTGTTTTTCGGCGGAAGTTCAATCACGCATCCTTCCCGACGCCTCAGGTTGCAGGCGGCTCAGGATACGTTCTCGGTCTTCCACCTTGACTCGTCGAGAACTTGAAGTCTTGGGGTGTATGGCGCGCGGTTTGTCAAAAACGGAAGTCGCTACGACAATGAGCCTGACGGCGAAGACGGTCCACCATCACATGACTAGAGTTATGCAAAAACTTGATATCCATGACCAAGCTGGGCTAGTCCGCTTCGCACTCCGTGAGGGTATAGCGACATTGGAGCCAGCCAAGGACCAACATACACCGGAGTCGCCAAGCTCGACTTCTGGTGTCATCCGGAATGCAGCACCAGAAATGCCTTCGCCTGAACAGAGGCCGAGCGCCGAAAGCCGCCTTCCTAGGCCTGAGCCCATCACCTCCGCGATGGCAGAGATAGTCGGTGGATTCTGTCACGACCTAGCCAATACGCTCGCAGCAACCCTGCTCGCCTTGGATTCCCCAGCTGTCCACACTCCAACTATCAAGGCGAGCCTTTTGAATGCGGATCGCGCAGTCACGGATCTCCACAGATTCCTACGCCAATACTACCGCACGGGGTCCGAACCCGAGTCTCCGATAGAGCCAGAGGCTCTCACGCACTGTTTGAGAGAGATGATACTTCCCGTCTTGCGACAATCAAGGATCTCGCTGCGCGTAGACACATCACGGGTCGATACGGCATTCGTAATTCCTCGGTTGCTTCTACGCTACTTGGTTTTACCACTCGTCACGAACTCCGCAGAGTCCGTGAGGGAATCCCCACAACCACAACAGCGATCTGCTATCACTGTCACGTTGACAGCTCTTGCGATCGACCGAGTTCTTCGCATTGTTGTCTCTGACACTGGGCCAGGTTGGCCAGCTCCTTACATCGATCTAGATCGCCAAATGCGGGCCGGGCGCTGTAACTCCACAAAGGGCGACACACGAGGATATGGCCTACCCAACCTGCATAGGCTTGTATCCAAACTCGGTGGTTCTATGGAGCTATCCAAACGAGCCAAAGGCGGGACACGAGTACGGATCTCAGTTCCCTGGACGAGGTAATCATGGCGCGGAAAGACAAGTTGAGCATCCTACTTCTGGATGATCACGTTGACTTAGTGCAACTGTATAAGAAACAGATTGAGAAAATGGGACCGTTCCAGGTCACGGCGCAGAGTGAGGGAGGCGCGGCTCGCCGTCTTGCCAAACGACAGTTGTTTGACGCAGTCATCATTGATGCGAAGCTCGATTATTGTGGTGTAGAGTTCGGAGGGCTCCGACTGGCCGAGGAGTTGCGGCCTCGGTACGGAATACACTCAATCCTGGTGATTTCGCGCTTTATCACTGCGGCTCTGATGCGCGAGAGAGGAGCCCAATTCGAGTTCATGGAGAAGTACGGTGCGGAACGGACATCATCTTTTGCCCAGGACTTATGCCGTAAGATCACAAGCATGCGCCGACGTCAGTATGTCTTTGTCGCAATGCCATTCGGCAAGACGATGCTCCCTGTTTACAGATCTATTAAGGCCGCGGTGAAGGATGCGGGATTCAAATGCATACGCATTGACGAGGTTGCCCACACCCGTGGCATGCAGGAGACTATCTTTGAACACGTGCAAGATAGCAAACTCGTCGTTTTGATTGCAGATGGAGCCAACGCTAACGCATACTATGAGGCTGGTTTTGCCGATGCCATGAAAAAGGAAGTCGTGATTCTGGCCACTGATCTGAACTCGCTGCAGTTCGACGTGGCAAACCGCCATACCCTGACGTACGGAACTAGCCCTTCGTCCATTAGTGTAAAACTTCAGAGAAAACTACGCTCTTTGCGTCTGCAAGCGCCGGTGACCATATGATGGTTGTGGGACAAGTGCGACATTACCGAATGCTCCGACGATGCGGGATGCGACATCTGGAATAGTAGCGGCAACCAGGGCTGGTTCGAGATCAACTGAGGTATTCGTAATCACATGAACGAAGAGGGTATTCCTGCTCGAGGAATGGAAGGCGAACGTAAGTTAAGATAAGGGCCCAATCACCCACACGCCCGCAAATGCCCCGGCGACAACCGATACGGCTCCCCCTCCCGCATCGCCCGCTGGCATTCTTCAACGCATTCAGGTGTGTCCTGCCTGTTGACCTCCTAGAAGAACGGGATCCCCCGCTTGTCGTACTGATCCTGTATCAGCCGCCCAGCAAGTCACCCCCGCAAGGCCACATGTGAGCGCCGGCGCGCAGGCGGACTGGTCAGCTATTCCACCGATTCCGCTTTGCGGCATAGAAAAACTCAACGTGGCATCAACGCGGCAGACGCAGATCACTTCAGGCGATCGAAGAAACGTCCAAGGCTATTCCTGTGATCAATGACTGAATCAAGAAATGGCCACAGGCACTTCGGTTGTCGGATTGATCATGGATGATTCATGTTTAGCCGCAGGACTCATCAATGTCGCCCCGCCTTCCGCCCTGTAAACTCCTCCCACCGCTGCACGATCACATCGCAATACAACGGGTCCATCTCCATCAAGAACGCCCGACGTCCCGTTTGCTCAGCCGCGATCAGCGTCGAGCCCGACCCGCCGAACAGGTCCAGCACGTTCT